>NZ_BAAAOS010000054.1:0-157329 GCF_039530625.1 Kribbella sancticallisti
TCACCGGACAAAACGCCCGGGACCAACTTAAGCAACGAATTTCAGAAGCAGGACACTAGTGCCCTGCGTCGGAAGTCCTCCGGCGCTTGGCGCCGGCCGACCGACGGGTTCAGACGGCTCGGGCGATGGCGATGGAGCCCTGGAGGCGGGTGCCCGCCTCGTAGATCATGTACTCCACGCCGCCGTCCGAGCCGAACGCCGGTGCCGCGCACCGGCCGTTGTCCGGGGCGCCGGCCAGTGGCCGGTGGAAGACGCCGAGGTGGTTGCGCCGGTCGAAGTTGTTGCCCACCTCGGTGATCCGCATCGACCCACCCGCCTCGACGTTGGTGTGGTAGATGACGTACGTCGACCCGTTGCGCTTGGCAACCGTCGGGGCGCCGATGTCGCGGGCGCCGACCTCCTGCGGGGTGATCAGCGGGGTCTGGGAGAAGGTCCAGTTCCGCCCTTCCGGCGACCAGCCCCAGCCGATCGAGCGGCGGTTCGCGGTGGTGTTGATCATGAAGACCATCACGTACCGCGCGCCCCGCGACGGCAGGTCGTGCCGGAACACCCGCGCGTACGACGTCTCGGTGGTGCCGGCCGGCAGCATCGAGGTGGACAGCACCACCTTGTCGTAGGTGAAGTTGATGCCGTTCGTCGAGCGCGCCAGTCGGGTGGTGGTGTTCTCGCCATGGAAGTACATCCACAGTTCGTTCACGTCGTCGTTCCACAGCGCGTGCGGCGACGAGACGTGCGAGACGTTGTAGTGGGGCGACCAGGTGCGCCCGATGATCGGGTTGTTCGGGTACTCCGTGTACGGGCCGCCGAGCGAGTTCGAAGAGGCCAGGCAGAGTCCCCCGGGCGCGTCGTGCGGGGCGTAGTACAGGTAGAAGCGGCCGAGGGCATTGCTGATCCGGCCGACGGTGCCGCGCACGCTCGGGAAGATCAGTTCGCCGGTCGGGTTGTAGCGCAGGTTCGCCTTGGTGAACGCGACGCGGGTGTAGGCGTAGTCGGGGAATCCACCGGGGGCGGCGTTCGCAGTACCGGCGAGCGGTACGCCGGCCGCGAGGCCGAGGCCGGCGCCGGCGGTGCCGCGGAGTAGGGTCCGGCGGCTGACGGGAGGTAGGTTCGTCATCCTGGTTCCTCACACTTCGGGGGGCGGTGCTGCCGAGTGTGTGACGATCCGGGAACGGCAGTCAATAAGCTAATCCGTATTAGCTAAGGTGATGACATGGCAAGAGCGCCGAGGCAGGCAGATATCGCCGCCGCTGCGGGGGTCTCGCAGACGACGGTCTCGCTGATCCTGTCCGGGAACACCGACGGCGTGCGGCTGTCGGAGTCGACCCGGCAGCGGGTGCTGAAGGCGGCCGAGAAGCTCGGCTACGTGCCGGACCCGGTCGCGACCCGGCTCGCCTCGTCGCGCAACCACATGCTCGGCGTCTACACCTTCGCCTCCGCCTTTCCGACCGACGTGGACGGGTTCTACTACCCGATCCTGGTCGGCATCGAGGAGGAGGCGGCCGCGCTCGGCCAGGACCTGGTGCTGTTCACCGGGACCGGCGGGCTCGAGGCCCCAGCGGACGACAAGCTCGCGATCCGCCGGACCCGGATCGCCGACGGGTGCCTGTTCTTCGGCCGGCAGGTGCCGGAGGAGCCGATCGACTGGCTGCTCGGCGGCGGCTTCCCGCTGGTCTACATCGGCCGGCGGGACGAGCTCGGCGGCCGGATTCCGTTCGTGGGCGTGGACTACGTGGCCGCGTCGGCCGCCGTCGTGGATCGGCTGGTGGAGCTCGGTCATCGCGAGATCCGCTATCTGCGCTCGGAGGACGACGCTCCCTCCTCGTCCGATCGCGAAGAGGGTGTGCTCGCCGCAGCTGAGAAGGCCGAGCTGGACGCGCGCCGGATCGTCGTACGGGCTGAGGACGCGGAGGTTGCCGCACTGATCGAGCGGTGGAGGGGCGAGGGGGTGACGGCCGTCGTGGTGGAGGAGACCGACACCGGCTCACTGTCCGCCGCGTTGCTGGACGCTGTCGCGGCCGCCGGACTCCGTCCCCCGGACGATCTGTCGCTGGCCGTGCTCGGACAGCCGAAGGATCACCCGGAGGTGAGCGGGTTCGAGGTGCCTCGGCGTGAGCTCGGGCGGCGAGCGGTTCGGCTGCTGGTCGACCAGATCACCGCATCAGGGCCGAGGATCGCCGAGCATGTGCTCCTCGACTGCATCCCCGTCGCCGGTTCCACCATCGGTCCGGCCTAGCCGCGACCACTGCGCGGCGACCACGAAGAGGCAGGCGACGGCTCCCACGGGCGCTGCCCAGAGGCGGAAGAAGGGCAGGTCGCCGGTCACTCCAGTCACCGCGAAGACGGCGGCGAAGACAGTCAGACCTGCCACGACACCCCGGCGGCGGGAGTCGAGCGTCGTGCCCGGCAGGGGACCAGTGCGACGGTCAACCCAAGCCCCCAGGCCGGCCAGCGCGGCAGCCATCGCGGCGCTGCTGACGACCGCTCCCGGCGCGTCTCCGAGGATCACCGCGACGGCGTTGATCACGGTGAAGACGGTGATCAGGAGCAGGCTCAGAACGCCGCCGGTGGCCAGGTGCCACCGCTTCCGAGCGCGGAGGTCGACCGCCTCGGCCGAGCGGGTCACGGTGGTGGGCTCGGCGGCGAGGCGGCGGACGACGAGGTACAGGCTGAAGGCGGTCGCCGCGGCGAACAGCACGAACAAGACCGTGAGCACTACCGACCGGGCGGTCGAGACGAACTGAAGCACCTCGCCGGCGCCGAAATCACAGGTGGCGCGGGGCGGGAGCCAGTGCGTCGTCACCTGGATGTCGAAGTTCTCGGGGCGGTTCAGGGTGAGGGCGCAGTCCTCGCGTTCGTCGTACCAACTCGGCATCGAGGCCGCCACGGCCACTGCCCAGCCCATCAACGCGCAGAGTGACAACCCGAGTGCGGTGCCCGCCCAGCGCCTGATCCAGTTCACCCATCCACCCTCTCACTCGTTCGGGATCAGCCCAGCGGGGTACGGGGGGCAGGTGAGTGAGTGGTTCCTGACCGCCGAGGAGCGGGGCAATCCCGCGACAGACATCGACCGCGACGGATCCTGGGTCGCGGGGAACTCGGTACGCCCGCTCATCCACGGAGCCACCTACTTCCAGCGCCTGTACGAGGAACTGTGCGCGCTGGAGGCGGGGGATCGGGTGTACTTCACCGACTGGCGCGGGGACGGGGACCAGTTGCTCCGGCCGGAGGGGCCCACGGTCGGGGAGGTGCTGTGCGACCTCGCCCGGTCCGGTGTCGAGGTGCGCGGGCTGCTCTGGCGGTCCCACTCGGATCACCTGCAGTTCAACGCGCAGGAGAACCAGCGGCTCGGGACGGAGTTGAACGAGGCCGGCGCGGAGGTGCTGCTCGACCAGCGGGTCCGGCGGATGGCATCACACCACCAGAAGCTGTTCGTGATCCGGCATCAGGGTGAGCCGGGCAAGGACGTCGCGTTCGTCGGTGGGATCGACCTCAGTCACCAGCGCCGGGACGACGCGAAGCACGCAGGAGATCCGCAGCAGGCGCCGATGGACCCTCGGTACGGATCCCGGGCGCCCTGGCACGACGCCGCGCTGGAATTCCGCGGACCGGTCGTCGGGGATCTGCTAAGGACCTTCGTGGAACGGTGGGACGACCCGCACCCGCTGGACCGGCGTACGCCGTACCGGATGCTGGTGCAGCGCAAGGAGCGGATGCCGCGTCATCCGACGGACCTGCCGGAGGCGTTCCCGGATCCACCGGGGGCCGGGCGGCACGCAGTACAGGTGTTGCGGACGTATGCGCACAAGCATCCCGGGTTTCCGTTCGCGCCGAAGGGGGAGTACAGCGTCGCCCGGGCGTATCAGAAGGCGTTCCGGCGGGCCCGGAAGCTGATCTATCTGGAGGATCAGTACCTGTGGTCCTCGGTAGTTGCCGAGGGCATCTGTCAGGCGCTGGAGCAGGCGCCGGAGCTGAGGGTGATCGCGGTGGTGCCGCGGTATCCGGATCAGGACGGGAGGATCAGCGGTCCACCGGCTCGCTACGGGCAGTTGCAGGCGATCGAGATGATGCGGGCAGCGGCGCCCGAGCGGGTCGGGGTCTACGACCTGGAGAACTCCGACGGGACGCCGATCTATGTGCACGCGAAGGTGTGCGTGGTGGACGACGAGTGGTTCACCTGCGGGTCCGACAACTTCAACCGGCGGTCGTGGACGAACGACAGCGAGTTGACCTGCGCGGTGGTCGGGCCTGGGCTGGCGCGTGAGGTGCGGTCGGAGCTATGGACCGAGCATCTCGGCGGCGAGCCCGTGCTCGATCCGATCGAGGGCTTCGAGCAGTGGAAGTCGGTTGCGGCCGCGTTGGATGACTGGCACGCCGCCGGGATGAAAGGCCCTCGGCCACGAGGACAGATCCGCCGGCACGAGGTCGAGCCCGTCGGACGGCTCACCAGACTGTGGGCGAGACCCCTCTACAACTACATGTACGACCCCGACGGCCGCCCACGCCGAATGCGCCGAGCCAACGAATTCTGAGAACTTCCCAGCTGGATCAGAGTCCCTCGGTGCTCGTCGCCAGCTCGAGCGAATGCAACGAGACGTAGCGCTGTCGCTGGGTGAACGCGGAGCCGCGTCCATTCCCACCGTGCGGAAGGCAAGCGCTGAGCTGGCGATGCTTTGGATCACCAGGCCTGGTCAGCAGAAACACCTGATAGAGACCATCTGTCCAGCTCGTACTCCGGGCGGCATCGATCACTTGAGCGATCTTGCGGTCGAATCGATCGGCGGATCCTCTGAGCCGGTCGGCCTCCTCTTTCGTCCACTCCACGTTGTCCCGGCGGTGAAGCACCTTGGGCACATCTGTCTTGATCTCGCGATCTGCGTAGAACGCGATGCGATCGACGGTACGAAAGGCACGGCCGGGCTGACAGACATAGGCGTAGACGTCTTCGTACAAAGTCCAAGCGCTGCGGGCTGCGACGACGACGGTGTCTTCGATAGCTATGGGCCGCTCCCCATACACCGTCATCGTGGCGCTCCGTCGCTCCAGCCAGTTCGCCGCGTCCTTGTCGATGAAGGATGTCAGCTCGATGATCTGGCGGATCTCGAAGGGCACATCGACGTTGATCATGGAGTCGTGATGCGCCAGCCGATTCCTGAACTTGCGTACTCTCTCCATCGCTGCGGACACCTGCTTGCGACGGCCGGACGAGTGGGGGAAGGCTCGGTGAAGACAGTCGCGCCAGAGTTCTTCGTATCGAGAACCCAGCAGTCCCGACCAGAATCCGAAACTCAGACCGGCCACGATCTGGTGCCGCGACTCCTTGCCGAGCGGTCGCAGCCGTTCACGAACCGTCGCCACCGCGTCGGCGACGTGCTCACCGCCCGGCGTCGGAAGCAGAAACCACGGGATTCCGCACCTCTCCTCCCTGAAGTACTCCCGCAGTTGCCGGTCCAGAGCGTTCCGGAAGAGCACCTCCAAGTGGCCGATGTCCTCGAAGGCAGCCGCAGACGTCCGCGTGCTCCACTCGTACAGCGCCAAAGCTTCCCGTTGATCGTTGCCCGCAATGCGCAGATAGGGCGCCATCCGCGGCTCGGACAGCATGGTCCAGACGGTTTGAACGTTGTCGTCGACGTGTGGCACGCCGCGATGTTATCGTTGTTTCGAACGCCCCAGTGTCGCCTCTGATTCAAGCGCCTGGGGCTTTTTCCTGCCCTCTTCGCGGCACTTGGTCGGACTCCCCACTGGAAACTGATTCGACAAGCGGTTCGATGCTCGGTGGGATGAACCCCATGGGCAAGATGCACGCCGATGAGGCGGAGATCGACGGGGCGCTCGTACTGCGCCTGGTGGCTGACCAGTTCCCGCAGTGGGCCGGGCTGCCGGTTGAGGAGATTCCGTCGAGCGGGACCGTCAACGCGATGTACCGGCTGGGTGATTCGCTGACCGTCCGGTTACCGCGGGTCAAGGGTGGGGTGGAGGACATCGAGAAGGAGTTCGCCTGGTTGCCGCGGCTCGCGCCGTTGCTGCCGGTGCGGATCTCGACTCCGGTCGGGCTCGGCAGGCCCGCTGAGGAGTACCCGTGGCCGTGGTCGGTCCAGGAGTGGATCGAGGGATCCGTCGCGGTCGCCGGCGAGGTCGAGGAGCCGGTCGGGCTGGCGGAGGATCTGGCGTCGTTCGTCCGCGCCTTCCGGCGGATCGAGTTGCCGGACGGGCCGCCGGCGTACCGGGGTGGTCCGCTGGAGTTGCAGGACGCGGGGACCCGGGCGGCGATCCGCCTGCTCGAGGGCTGGATCGACACCGAAACCGCCTTGGCTGCTTGGGGATCCGCCCTGGCTGCCGCCCCGCCGTCCGCTTCCACCTGGGTCCACGGCGACCTGATGCCGTCGAACCTGCTGCTCGTCGAGGGTCGCCTCACGGCCGTCATCGACTTCGCCACGGCCGGCCTCGGCGACCCCGCCTGCGACCTCATTCCAGCCTGGAACCTGCTCCCCGCCTCGGCCCGCCCCGCTTACCGAGCCGCCCTGGACGCCGACGACGCAGCCTGGACCCGTGGCCGCGGCCGGGCGCTCTCGATGGCTCTGATCCAACTCCCGTACTACCGCCACACCAACAAGGGCATCGCCGCCAACGCCCAACACGTCATCGACGAGGTCCTGGCCGACTTCAGGGCTTGAGGCCCGCGTGCGTGACGACCGTCGCGTGGTGGATGTGAAGCGCGCCATTGTGGGGCGCGCGGCTGTCACAAAGTCTGGGGGTGGGTGGTCCTTGTGGTGAGGACCGAACCCGTCGGTCGATTGGAGAACTGCTGTGAACAGCGCAGAGCGGCGCATCGCTACCTCGGTACTGGTGATCGGGACCGGCGGGTCCGGGTTGCGGGCGGTGATCGAGCTGGCCGAGCGCGGTGTCGACGTGGTTGCCGTGGGCAAACGGCCCAAGGAGGACACGCACACCTCGCTGGCGGCGGGCGGGATCAACGCGGCGCTGGCCACGGTCGACCCGGAGGACAGCTGGCAGCAGCACGCGGCCGACACCCTGAAGGAGAGCTACCTGCTGGCCGATCCGCGGACCGTCCAGGTGGTGACGCAGGGCGCGGCCCGGGGGATCGCGGACCTGGAGCGGTACGGGATGCCGTTCGCCCGGGAGGCCGACGGACGGATCTCCCAGCGGTTCTTCGGCGCGCACACCTGGCGCCGTACCGCGTTCGCCGGCGACTACACCGGCCTGGAGATCTCCCGCACGCTGATCAACCGGGCCGCGCAGCTCGACGTACCGGTGCTCGACACCGTCTACATCACCAAGCTCCTTGTCCGCGACAACGCGATCTTCGGGGCCTACGGGTTCGACCTGAACGACGGGACGCGGTACGTCATCCACGCCGACGCCGTCATCCTGGCGACCGGCGGGCACAACCGGATCTGGCGGCGCACGTCGTCGCGGCGCGACGAGAACACCGGCGACTCGTTCCGCCTCGCGGTCGAGGCCGGCGGGCGGATCCGCGACCCCGAACTGGTCCAGTTCCACCCGTCCGGGCTGATCGAACCCGAGAACGCGGCCGGCACCCTGGTCTCCGAGGCGGCCCGCGGCGAGGGCGGCATCCTGCGCAACGCGCTCGGCGAGCGGTTCATGGAGCGCTACGACCCGGAGCGGATGGAGCTGTCCACCCGGGACCGCGTCGCGCTGGCGGCGTACCTGGAGATCAAGGAAGGACGCGGTACCGCGAACGGCGGCGTCTGGCTCGACGTGTCCCACCTCCCGCGCGAGACGATCATGCAGCGACTCCCGCGGGTCTACCAGACGCTGCTGGAACTTCAGATGCTCGACATCACCACCACCCCGATCGAGATCGCGCCGACCGCGCACTACTCGATGGGCGGCGTCTGGGTGCGGCCGGAGGACCACAGCACCGACGTCGAAGGCCTCTGGGCGATCGGCGAGGCGGCCAGCGGGTTGCACGGCGCGAACCGGCTCGGCGGGAACTCGCTGATCGAACTCCTGGTCTTCGGGCGGATCGTGGGGGAGGCGGCAGCGGAGTACTCGGCCGGTCTGCAGGCCCAGAAGCGGTCGGCCGACGCCCTCGGCGAGGCGAGGGCGGAGGTCGACAACCTGCTCGCGGCCAACGGCCCGGAGAACGTCCGCTCACTGCAGCGGACCCTGCGCAACACGATGACCGAACACGTCGGGGTGGTCCGCGACGAACCGGGCCTGCTCAAAGCCCTCGCGGAACTGGACAACCTCACCGAACGAATCGCCTCGGTGGGCGTCCACCCCGACATCGCCGGCTTCCAGGATCTGGCACACGCCTTCGACCTCAAGTCGGCGGCCCTGGCCTGCCGCGCCACGATCGAAGCCGCCATCGAACGGCGCGAAACCCGCGGCTGCCACAACCGCTCCGACTACCCGGAGCTGGACGAGTCCCTGCAGGTCAACCTCGTCTGGTCGGGCCCCGGCAAGATCTCGCGGGAGTCGATCCCGCCCATCCCCGCCGAGATCGCCGGCCTGATGCAGGACGTCTCCAGCACCGGGAAGCTGGTCGAGTAGCCGTCAGAGTGGTAGATCGCCGGGCCGCCGAGATCGGCGTGCCCGAACTCGGTCATGGCTCCCAACGTCAACGAGATCCCGGACGATGCGCTTCCTGAGAAGCTCAGCTCACGCAGAACTCGTTGCCCTCGGGATCCCGCAGTACGACGTAGTAGTCGGGCTCGTCCTCGGTCCCGAACCGGTGCTGCACGGACGCGCCCAGCTCGACCAACTCCGCGACTCTCGCCTCCACGATCTCGACCCGCTGCCCGAAGGTCAGGGCGTCGTCGCGACCGGTGGGATACAGATCGAGGTGCAGCCGGTTCTTGCCCGCCTTCTCCTCGGGAACCTGCTGGAACCAGATCGCCGGCCCCGCCCCGGCCGGGTCGAACAGCCGATCCGCGAACGCGGACTTCCCCTCCAACCGACCGCGGTAGTGCGCCCACCAGGTCTCCCCGCCGTCCGGTGGCACCGCGCGATACCCCAGCGCCTCCGCCCAGAACCGCGCCAACAGAGCCGGGTCATTCGCGTCAACCGTCAACTGCCAGAACACCATGCCGCCGAAGCTACAGGTCGGCCAGTTCCACGAGGGCTTGGACGTCGTCTCCTGCTTCCAGGTGCTCCGCGGTGCGGACGGCCTTCTTCATCGGCAGGACGTAGCTGCCGGACTTGCTCTCCGGGAAGACCGACGTCTGCCAACTCGTGCTGCCGACGGTGACGGTCACCCGCACCGAACCGAAGCCGTGGCGCAGGTCGGCGGTGAGTTCGGCGATGTCGTCGCTGATCTCGGCCGGGACCGTGACGAAGTGCCAGCCGTCGGCCCCGGGGTGCTGCCACAGCGGCGCCGAGAACTCGAAGGTCCCGATGCTGGTCATGGCTCGACCCTAGAGCGACCCGCCGACAATCCGGAGGTTGACGCAACTCGCAGGTTGCAATACTGTTATGGCAACTGAACGGTTGCTACTTCTTGGAGGCTTGTGATGGCATTTCCCGATCGCATCGAGCGGACCCTCGAGCTGGCCCACCCGCCGGAGAAGGTCTGGGCCGCGCTGACCACGGCCGAAGGGCTGGGGACCTGGTTCGGGCACCAGGCGACGGTCGACCTGCGCCCGGGCGGATCCGCCCAGATGACCTGGAACAGCGGCGACAAGGCCGACCTCACGATCGAACGGATCGAGGAGCCGGCGGTGTTCGGCTTCACCTGGCACATCAACGGACTGCCCGAGGACGACCTGCGCCGGACGTACGTCGAGTTCACCCTCGAGCCGGTCACCGCCGGAACCCGGCTCACCGTGGTCGAGTCCGGCTTCGCACAACTGCCCGACGACGCCCACAGCAAGGCGTTCGGTGGCAACACCGAGGGGTGGACCAGTGAGCTCGGCGAGCTGGTCGAATACCTTGATGCCGCCTGACCACGAGGCGACCGCTGAACAGGTCTTCGTCGCCCTGGCGGACCCGACCAGACGCGGCCTGCTGGCCGCCCTGGCCTCGGGTGGACCCGCCACGGCGACGGACCTGGCCAATCGCCTGCCGATCACCCGGCAGGCGATTGCCAAACACCTGGCCCTCCTGTCGGAGGCCGGCCTGGTGGCGCCAGAACCGGGGGAGCGGCGCCGGGTCCGCTACCGGCTCCACTCCGCCCCGATGCAAGTGGCGCAGCAGTTCCTGGCCGCCATGGCCCGGGACTGGGACGGCCGGCTCGACGCCCTGAAGGGCCACCTGGATCTAGGAGAGAGAAGATGACCGACCCGAGCTTCACCACCACCTTCACGGTGGACCAGACCCCGCGGCAAGCCTTCGATGCCATCAGCAACGTTCGTGGCTGGTGGTCGGAGCAGGTCGACGGCGGTACCGCGAACGCCGGCGACGAGTTCACCTATCGCTACCGGGACGTGCACCACTGCACGATGCGCGTGACCGAGGCGATCCCCGGCCGGAAGATCTCCTGGCTCGTCCTGGAGAACTACTTCGACGAGGTCGAGGACACGACGGAGTGGGTCGGCACCACGATCCACTTCGAGATCACCGAAGACGACGGGCGGACGCAGGTCACGTTCACCCACCGCGGCCTCGTACCGGAGTACGAGTGCTTCGAGAACTGCTCCACGGCCTGGAGCTTCTACGTCAACAGCAGCCTGCGTGACCTGATCACCACCGGCAAGGGTCAACCCAACGACAAGGAAGTCAGCGCGACCCAGGCTGGCTGACACCTCCTGGGACTCGGACGTCGACCCACACCAGGCGGTGGTCGCTGGTGGGGAACGGGAAGACCCCGGTCAGCCTGAACAAGGGGTCTGACCGCACCGGCCAGAAGACGCCGGCTGCCTGCGGCCGAAGCTGCTTGGACGGCAGCACGTAGTCGGCGCGCAGGTTGCCGGGCGCCGGGACGTCAGCGAAGTCCGCGGTGTCGTACTTCGGGTCGCCGCGGTGGGACGCGTTCGCACCGCCCTGCAGTACTGCGGCCTCGGCGCCGCCCGCCGATGCCGGCAGCGGGTCGATGATCCGGGGGTGCTCGATCAACTGCTGGATCGAGCCCGGCACCGAATCGCCGTCGATCGGGTCGCTGTTCTGGTCCCCGGCGACGACGAAGGCCGCGCCCGGCCGCAGCCCGCCGTACCGGCCGGTGTCGTCGTAGATGTACTGCGATCGCTTGCCCGGCTGCACGTAGTCCGCCCAGAAGCGGATCTCGTCGTGGTTGCGCCGGCCGTTGCGATCCTCCGGCCCGTCGAAGGTCGGCGGTGTCGGGTGCGAGGCCAGCAGGTGCACGGTCCGGCGGCCGACCAGGATCGGCACGTCCCAGTGCGACTTGCTGGACAGCCGTACGACGTCCAGTTCGGCGGGCGAGTACCAGTCGGCCGGCGCGGCCGTGGCCGGGTCGTCCGGGAGCAGCGCGCCGGGCATGTCCTTCCACTTGAACAACTGGAACGTGCGAACCCGTTCGGTGTCGATCGGGTAGCGCGAGTAGACGACCATGCCGAACTGACCCTCGAACAGGCCGAACCCGAACGCGTCGTCGCCGCCGCCGATCTGACCGTTGTTGTTGAGGTCGAAGCCGCTCGGGATCCCGGTGTTCGAGGGGGCGACGTAGGCGTACGGGAAGTCGATCGGCGCGGCGCCGTTCTGCCCGACCTCCAGGTAGTTGTCCCGGAACAGGTTGACCGCACGGCGCTCTGAGACGTAGTCGAACTCGTTGATGAGCAGCACGTCGGGGCGGGTTCGCTGGATCACCTCCGCGACGGCCCTAGCTTGCGCGTTGGTGCCGGTGCTCAGATCGGTGACCAACTGGCCTGCGGCGTTGCGGTTCAGGCTCGCGTTGTACGTCGCTACTCGGAGCGGCGCGGGATTCTTGCCGGCCTCGAGGCCGGTCGCAGTACTCGGTGCGGCGTTGACGCCGACGAGTCCGCTCGCGGCCAGTGCCGTCAAGGCAGCGATGGCCATGCTTCGCGTCTTGGGCATGGTGCTCCTCCTGATAGGACGGAATGCCCAAACGCTAAACGCCCTGACGGCGGTGCTGATAGAACTCGGGATGAACTCACTGCGAGCACTCGTCCGGGCGCGCTGAGTACGCGATCCCAAGAGCCCGGCGAGCTCTGGCCAGGCACCGACTCGAGGTTTACATTGCGAGAAGTGTGACCGGTACCGGGGGCCGTTCGATCTCGCTCACAGGGGGAATCATGGGTGTGTTCCGTCGTCGCGGCGCTGTCGGCGCCCTCACGCTGGCAGCGGCTCTCGTTCTGGTCGCCGCGCAGCCGGCCCCGGCCAGTGCTCGGTCGATCGACGAGATCTACGCGAAGCTGCTGGTGAAACAGGTCGACGGCAAGAACGTCCAGAAACACCTGAACGCCTTCCAGGCGATCGCCGACGCCAACGGTGGTAATCGCTCGGTCGGGACATCCGGCTACGACGCCTCCCGCGACTATGTGGCCGCCAAACTGCGCAAGGCGGGCTACCGGGTCACGCTTCAGCCGATCAACTTCGTCGAGTCCTGGGTGGAGAACAGCCCGCCGGTCCTGAGTCTGGTCGCGCCGATCGCCAAGACCTACGTTCCCAACCAGGACGTCTTCACGTTCCCGCCGTCGCCGTCGGCTGACGTGACCGCGCTGGTACAGGCTGTGGACCTGACGCTGCCGCCGACGCCGGCACCTTCCTCGACGAGTGGCTGTGAAGCGTCCGACTTCGCCGGCTTCGTGGCCGACCGGATCGCGCTCGTCCAGCGCGGTACCTGCCCGTTCATCACCAAGGTGCTCAACGCCGCGGCCGCCGGCGCCGCCGGGATCATCATCTTCAACGAGGGGCAGCCGGGCCGTACGGACGCGTCCACGATCGACCTCGGCGAGTGGCGGACCGGTATCCCGATGGTCTTCGCCACCTTCGCCGTCGGCAACGAACTGGCCTCGACGCCGGGAGCGACCGTCCGGCTCAAGGTCGACGCCACCCTGACGCTCGGCACCGACCACAACGTCATCGCCGAGACCCGGTGGGGTGACCCGCGCAACGTGGTGATGGTCGGGGCGCACCTCGACAGCGTGCCGGAAGGACCGGGCATCAACGACAACGGCTCCGGCACCGCCGCGATCCTTGAGACCGCGTTGCAGGTCGGGAAGTTCCCGGTCCGCAACAAGCTCCGCTTCGCCTTCTGGGCCGCCGAGGAGGTCGGCCTGCTCGGCTCCGACCAGTACGTCGCGGCACTGTCCGCCGCCGAGCGGGACCGGATCAGGCTCTACCTCAACTTCGACATGGTCGCCTCGCCGAACTTCGCCATCAAGCTGTACGACGGCGACAACTCCGACGCGGTCGGCGCACCGGCCGGTCCGCCCGGCTCGGCCCAGATCGAGAGCCAACTGGCCAGGTTCTTCGCCGGCCGGAACATCGGCACCGTCGGCACGGACTTCGACGGCCGCTCCGACTACGGTCCCTTCATCACGGCCGGCATCCCCGCGGGCGGCATCTTCACCGGCGCCGAAGGCATCAAGACCCCAGCCGAACAAGCCCTGTTCGGCGGCACCGCCGGCGTCGCCTACGACCCCTGCTACCACCAGGCCTGCGACACCCTCGACAACGTGAACTTCACCGCCCTGGACCTCAACTCCGACGCGATAGCCGACTCCACCGCCCGCTACGCCTTCAACACCACCGCCATCCCGTAAGACACTCCGACCGCGATCACAGCTGCTGTGGCGGCGGGTTACTCCGTCCACGCGGCTGTGGTCGCCGTGGCAGGCCGCCCGGTGATCGGGCGGCCTGGCTGGGTCACGCGTCGGTCGGGAACGGTACGCCGGTGTTGCTGTGGCAGCGGTAGCCGTTGGGGACCTTGTGGAGGTACTGCTGGTGGTAGGACTCGGCGTAGTAGAAGGTGGTGGCGGGGGCGATCTCGGTGGTGATGTCGCCGTAGCCGAGGGGCTTGATGACGGGCGCGTAGAGGTCGCGGGTCCGCTCGGCCTCGGCGCGCTGGTCGTCGGTGGTGTAGTAGATCGCCGACCGGTACTGCGAACCGAGGTCGTTGCCCTGGCGCATTCCCTGGGTCGGGTCGTGGGTCTCCCAGAAGACCTTCAGCAGGTCGGTGAAGGTGGTCTTGGTGGGGTCGTAGACGACCCGGACGGCCTCGGTGTGACCGGTGCCGCCGCTGCAGACCTCCTCGTACGTCGGGT
Organism: Kribbella sancticallisti; assembly: GCF_039530625.1. Taxonomy (NCBI): domain Bacteria; kingdom Bacillati; phylum Actinomycetota; class Actinomycetes; order Propionibacteriales; family Kribbellaceae; genus Kribbella; species Kribbella sancticallisti. Next base: position 14,163 of record NZ_BAAAOS010000054.1, read on the forward strand.
ACGGCGTGTACCCGCCCGCGTAGCCGACGGCGGTGGTGTAGACGCCCGGCTGCTGCCAGAAGATCTCCTCGGTGCCCCAGAAACAGCCGGTGCCGAACCACACCTCGGCGAACCCCTCGGGGGCGGGTGCGGTCTGCGGCGTACCGAGGACGATGTTCTCCGCCGGTACGGCGAATCCGGGCTCGGGCCTGCCGGGCAGGGCGGCGGCTGGCTCGACCAGGGCTGTCTTGCGGTTGAAGAACGACATCTCACGCCTCTCGCAGAGTGACTCTCATAGTCTCCCAACGCCTCGCCAGGGGTGAACCTTCCCCCGGCCGATTACGGGACGTTTACGCGATCATCGCCGCGCCACGCCGTACGGGCGGGCCGTCGGTCAGCGCTCCGTACGAGGCAGCAAGCCGCTGTACTGCGTCGCGCAGCGTGTCCGGCTCCAGCGTGTACGGCAACCGCAGGAACGACTCCAGCCCGCCGTCGGGGGAGAACCGCGACCCAGCCACCACCAGTACGCCGTTCCGCTGCGCCACCCCCACCAGGCTGGATCCGACCGGCTCGGGGAGTTCGCACCACAGTGACAACCCGCCGCCGGGCACCTCGAACCGCCACGACGGCAACTCGGCCCGTAGCGCGGAAGCCAGCGTGTCCCGGCGCAGCGCGAGCCCGGCCCGTCGCTCGGGCAGGATCGTCGACCGCCGCCGCAGCAACCGGGTGACCACGAGTTGATCGAGCACCGGCGCCCCGAGATCCATCGAGGCGCGGGCGTCGAGGATGCGCGCGACCAGCGTCTCCGGGACCCGCAGCCAGCCGATCCGGAGCCCGCCCCAGAACGACTTGCTCACCGAGCCGACGGTGATCACGCCGGCCGGATCGAACAGCGCGAACGGCGGTGGCATCTCCTGCCCGTCCAGCGCCAGTTCGAACAGCGTCTCGTCAACGATCGCCGTCGTCCGGGCCCGCGCGAACGCGATCGCCAGCCGTTGCCGGTCGGCCGCGGACATCAACCAGCCGGTCGGATTCTGGAAGTCCACCACCAGCCACGCGGCCCGCGGCGACGACTGCCGAATCGTTGCCTCCAGCAAAGGAAGGTCCCAGCCGTGCGGGCTCATCGGCGCGGCGACCACCCGGCTGCCGCTGCGCCGGATCGCGTCCACGGAGTTCGGATGCGTCGGGCTCTCGGTCAGTACCCGGTCGCCGATCTGGGTCATTGCCCGGATCGCGATCGAGGTCGCGGCCAGCGCGCCCGCGGTGACGATGATCTGGTCAGGGGTCGTCGGCAAGCCCCGCGCCTCATAGGAGGCCGCGATCTCGGCTCGCAGTTCGGGCAGCCCTTGCGGGTGATAGCCCGGTGTCGCCAGATGGGGCGGCAACTCGTCCATCGCCTCCGCGACGGCAGTACTGATCCCCGGTACTGCAGGCGACGCCGCGCAGGTGAAGTCGTACAGCCCGTCCATGTCGATGCCGGGCGCGTGATGGCGTCCCAGTTCGGGCCCGACGGTCCGCGACGGCAGCGAGGTCACGCTGCCCGAACCGCGCTTGCTGGTCAGATAGCCACGGTCGCGCAGTTCGCGGTACGCCGAGGCGACCGTGGTCCGGCTGACTCCCAGGGCGTCGGTCAGTTCGCGCTCGGACGGCACCCGGGCGCCGGGCATGATCCGCCCGTCCGCGATCAGCAGCCGAAGCCGCTCGGCCAGGCTCCGGTAGGCCGGTCCGGACGCGTCGGACCAGGTCCCCAGGAGGCCGGCGAGCGTGCTGGCCGGAAGGTGCTGTCCTGTCATGCAGTCCACTATTACTCAATTGGCTATCGAATACCAGGCCAGTCGGCCTCAAACTGGTTCTTGTGACCGCCACTTCTGAAGCGCCCGCCGGCAAGACCGTCCGGGGGAGGCCGCTCGCTGCCCTGAACCCGATCGAGCAGCTCAGGGCCGGGCACCTCCCGCGACGGCTCGTCCAGCTCTACCTCGGCCTGACCCTGTACGGCGCCTCGATGGGCCTGATGATCCAGGGCAACCTCGGCCTCGATCCGTGGGACGTGCTGCACTCCGGCATCACCCAGCACCTGGACCTCAGTTTCGGCACCGTCGTGATCGCGATGAGCTTCCTGGTGCTGCTCGCCTGGATCCCGCTGCGCCAGTGGCCCGGCCTCGGCACGATCAGCAACGCCATCGTGATCGGCCTGGTCACCGACCTGACCCTGTCGACGGTGGACCGGCCGGACGAGCTCTGGCTGCGGAGCGTCTTCATGGTCGCGGGCATCGTGGTGAACGCCCTGGCCAGCGCGCTCTACATCGGCGCCCAGTTCGGCCCGGGTCCGCGCGACGGCCTGATGACGGGACTCGTACGGCGTACCGGCCTGAGCGTGCGGCTGGTTCGGACCACCATCGAGGTCACCGTGCTCGCCATCGGCTTCGCGCTCGGTGGCGTCGTCGGCCTCGGCACCGTCGCCTACGCCCTGGCGATCGGCCCGCTGGTCCACGTCCTGCTCCCGCTCTTCACCATCAAGCTGAACCTGCCGGCCGCGCGCCAGACCGAGCAAGAGGCCGGCAAATAGAACCGCGGGTGCCGGACCAGGGGGCCCGGCACCCGCATCGCAGGACCCCTCAGCCTGCGAACCAGGGGGTCAGCCGACGGTTTCCAGTTGCTTCTCCTCAGCGGCGGCCGGCTTGGTCTTCAGCTTCCGCGGCCACCAAGCGCGTTCGCCCAGCAGCGCGGTGACGCTCGGAACGAGGAAGATCGACATCACGAACGCGGAGATCACGATGCCGGTGGCGACCGAGAAGCCCATCTCGGTCAGCAACGCCATTCCGGCCAGCATCAGTGAGGAGAACGTCCCGGCCAGGATCAGCCCGGCCGCCGCGACCGACGGACCGCCGTGCTCGATCGCGAGATCCGCCGCCTCCCGTGGATCGGTCCCGCGTTCGGCCTCCTCGCGGAGCCGGGCGATCATCAGGATGTTGTAGTCGGTGCCGATGGCAACGACGAACAGGTACAGCATGATCGGCAGCGAGAACGTCACCCCGGCATGCCCGGCCGCTCCCTGGAACACGAGGACCGTCGCGCCGGTCGTGCTGAAGAAGCTGAGCACCACGGCGAGCATCAGCACCAGCGGCGCCAGCAGACTGCGCAGCAGCAGAGCCAGGATCACCGCGATCAACCCGCCCGCGACCGGGAAGATGACCGAGAGGTCGCGGCTGTTGGCATCTCGGATGTCGGTGTAGCTCGCACTCACCCCACCGAGCAGCGTCGTAGTACCGGCTGGTGCTTCGGCGTGAGCGGTGTCGCGCAGCTGTCCGTCGACCAGGTCCAGCGCCGACTTCGCGTACGGCGGATCCTTCAGTACTACGTTGATCTGCGCGACTGACTTGTCCGGACTGAGCAGCGCGAGTGATCCGTCGGCACCAGCCGGCAGCACCGACCCGACGCCGCCCACCTTCGCCAGCTTCCCGGCGTACGCCTCGAGCTCGGCCGGATCGAGCGGCGTGCCGTCGGTACTGCGTACGTACACCGTGGTCGGGCTGAGCGCACCGGCCGGGAATCCCGCCTGCAGGTCCTTCACCGCGCGAGCGGACTCGGTGTCCTTCGGGAGTTGGCTGAAGGCGTCGTAGTCGACCTTCATCCCCAGCGTGCCGAGCGCCAGCGCGACCATCAGTCCACCCGAGATCAGCGCGACGAGCGCGGGGCGGCGGGCGGTGAACCGGCCGAACCGCTTGAACATCGCGCCCTTCGGGGTCTTCTGCCAGGACTTCGACGGCCAGAACACCTTCGGGCCCAGCAACGACACGACCGCCGGGATCAGCGTGATCGCCGCGAACGCCCATCACCGCGACGGCGATCGCGAGGCCGGGACCGAGGCTCTTGAAGCCGCCGAACACGGCCAGCAGCAGCGCGCTGAACGCGACCACGATCGCGCCGGCCGCCGACACGATCACCTCGGAGACCCGCGCGGTCGCCGAGGCCAGCGCCTCCTTCGGCTGCTCGCCGGTGCGGAGGCGTTCCCGGAAGCGGAACAGCAGGAACAGGATGTAGTCCGTGCCGACGCCGTAGAGCACGACGGTGAGGATGGTCTGCAGGTCCTGCGTCACCTGCAGGTCGAACGCCTTCGCGGCCAGGGCGATCAGGCCCGGCGCGATCGCGCTGACCAGGCCGACCGTGAGAATCGGCAGCAGGGCGGCGACCGGGCTGCGGTAGATGAACAGCAGCAACCCGACGATCAGTACGAGAGTGGCGATGCCGACCACCACGAAGGCGTTGTCGAACGCGTCCTGGTTGTCGAGGAGGAGAGCGGCGTCGCCCGTTACGCCGTACTGGAGGTCGCTGTTCGCCAAAGCCGGGCCGGTCAGGTCGCGGACGCGCTGGACCGCGTCGAGTACGGCCTGGTCCTCGGCCAGCCCTTTGAGGCCGACGCTGACCAGTTGCACCTGTTTGTTGGGGGAGACCGCCTGAGGTCCGGTGACCGCGCCGGTGACGCGGTCGATCTTCGCGGCGGTGATCTTGGTCGCGAGCTCGGCCGCCCTGGCCTGGTCGGCCGCGGTGAGCTCGCCGCCGTCGGTCCGCTTGATCACGATGCTCGCGGTGGCGTCGTTGGTCTGGCCGAACGCGTCGGCGGCCAGTTGCTGCGCCTGAACGGACTCGTAGGAGTCGGGCAGGAAGCTGGTCTGGTCCTTGTTGGTGACGTCGGCGAGCGTCGGTGCGAACGCGACCACGGCGATCGCCGCGATCACCCAGGCGGCGATCACCTTCCAGGGGTTGTGGACGACGAAGCGTCCGAGCTTAGTGAACACGGGGTCCTCCCGAGATGCTGTCACTCTGTCTACCTGCCGGTCGGTTGGTAGACTACCTGCCGCACGGTAGGTAAGAGAAGTGAGAGGGTGGTCACGTGCAGCACGAGACCAGGGCCCGCGACACCAAGGGCGACATCCACCGGGCCGCGCTCGACCTCTTCTCGACCCGCGGGTACGAGAAGACGAGCCTGCGGGAGATCGCCGAGCAGGTGGGCATCACGAAGGCGTCGTTGTACTACCACTACTCGTCGAAGCAGGACCTGCTGCAGGCGATCATCGGCACGTTCTTCGACGACATGCGCGCCGTCTTCGACCAGGTCGACGACCAGCCGTGGTCACCCGAGCGCGAGCGTGAACTGCTCGGCGCGTACCTCGACGTGGTGATCAACCACCGCTCGACCGGTCCGACCATCCTGCGGGACATCGCCGCGGTGCTGGCGGCGTTCGGTGATCAGTTGGACGACCTGATCGAGCAGAGCCGCCGCTTCCAGGTCTGGCTCGCCGGCCCCGACCCGAAACCCTCTGACCGGATCCTGGCCGCCGCCGCGGTGGAGGTCGTCGGCGCCGTATTCTCCGCCGGGCTCGACCAGTCCGAGGTCCCGGACGAAGAATTCCGCACCATCCTGCTGGACGCCGCCACCGCGGTTCTCGCCCGCCGCCAGCACCACCGCTAGCCCTGGGTTCACAGACAGACGACCGCCGCCAAGCGGGTGCTTGGCGGCGGTCGTTTGTTGGGTGCTTGGCGGCGGTCGGGTGTTGCTGGTGCGCCGTTCTCGCCGACCAGCGCCTGCGCCTCGCCGCCGTTACTGCTCGCGGCCGTCTGGTTTGTTGCCTCGGCCGGCACCGGACTGCTCGCGGGGCTTGGTGGTCGACTGCGCTGTGCTCGGCTTGGTGGCGCCCGAAGCACCTGCGACTCCGCTGAACGCGGCTGCGGCGGCTTTGTCCGGTGCTTGCTGGCTCCCACCTCCGGTCTTCTGGCTTTCGGCCGGCCCGGTGCTCTGCGGCTTGGCAGCCTCTTGCGGGGTCTGGCCTCCCGCAGGCGTCACCAGGTTTGCGAAACGCTGGGTCTCCTGGAGTTGCGCCTTCCCAGCACCCTGCTCCTGCTGCGACGTGCTGGTGCCTGCTGCCTCCGCGGCGGGATTGGGCATGTTGTTGTTGAGCCCCGCATGCACCGCCTTGGCCAACGCCGCCCGCTCATCAGCCGTCTGCCCCTGAGCCGGCTGCACCTGAGCCGGCTGCACCTGACCCGGCTGCACCTGACCCGGCTGCGCTTGACCAGGCTGCGCCTGACCCGGTTGCGCCTGACCCGGTTGCGCCTGACCAGGTTGCGCCTGACCAGGCTGCGCCGGGGCCTGCTGCGCCTGGGCCGGTTGGATCGGCGTCAGCCGTAGCTGGACCGGGTGTGAAGCCTGGGCCGCGGGCTGCGGGCGCGCGCTGCGCCCGGTCGGGTTCTGCCGGCGCTCGGTGTAGTCGGCGTGGAACTTCTTCGCCTTCTCCGTGGGATACGTCTTCACCGCCTTGGCCCAGCGCGACGCCGTGTTCACCGCATTCGCAACCCGCTGCCCCGCGCTCTCAGACGGAGCCGCATGGGCCGGACCAGGCCCCCGAGCCGCCTGCGCCGCAGCTCGAGCACGAGCCTCAGCCTGATGCTGCTGCGCCGCCTGCTGAACGCCGGCCTGCAGCGGCGCGGTCATCTGCGCCTGAGACAGCAACTTCAAATCCTGTTTGCTGACCCGCGACCGCCCGATCGCCTCCCGAACGGACGGGTCCATCCGTTTCACATCCCGCGCGGCCTGCGCGTAAGCCGCCTTGAGCGTCGCGGTCCCCTTCCGGGTCTCCTGCCAACGAGAAACCCGGTTCGACAGCTTCTTGAACGGATTCCGCGTCCGCTGCGCCGCCGGCGTCGTCGCCTGAACCTGAGCGGCGGCCTGCGCAGTGAGCTGCCGAGCGAAGCGCGCCTCATTCGGCCCGTACATCGCAGCCGTGTTGGCCTGCGCCAGATGCTTGAGGTCGTCCTTCGTCATCCCGGACCGCCCGACGGCAGCCCGCATCGCCGGGTCCATCCGCTTCACGTCGCGCGCGGCCTGGGCGTACGCGGCCTTGAGTGTCGAGGTGCCACGCCGGGTGTTCCGCCAGCGCGAAACTCCAGCGGCGAGGCGGCGGATCGCGCCGGGGCCCTGGTGCGGTGTGCTCATCAGGTCTCCTAGTCGATGTAGACGGCGTAGTTGACTCCGACAGCCGTCGTCAACGGCTCCTTGCTCGGCTTGGTGCTGTACAGGTGGTACTGCGCCCCATTGCGGAGCCAGACCGCAAGATGCCGACGGCCCGCACCGCTTCCCGGTTCCCACTGGTCCTCGAAGCCCGGGGTGCTGTCGTCACCGACATAGTCGGGAGCACCCCAGTGGCGGGTAGCCAGTTCGAGGTGATCCGGCCAGTGCTCGTCCAAACCGGTCTCGGCCGCGGCGATGTCGTCAGGCCCGATCTCGTACGCCGACCAGCCGCTGTCCGGGCAGTCCGAGAACGCGAGGCCACCGAAGACGATCATCGTGGTACCGCGCCGGGTGGTGAACCCCCAGGAGACCATCGAGTCGTCGATCACCTCACCGGCGTCCAGCGGCCACGGCGTCCAGGTGGTGTGCCTCATCACCCGGTGGACCAGGGCGCGGACGACCTCCGGGCCGGACTCGTCGTCGTCCGGGCCGGCCAGGACAGTCCAGTCCGTGATCTCGGCGAGGTCGGCCATCGCCAGGTCGTCCTCGTCCAGGGGCCTGTCCTGCGTCTTCATCCGGGTCGCTCCCTCTCCAGTCGTGACTGAAAGTCATCGATCGAAACCGTAGGCCCGATCCGGGGTCACCGCCACCGGTCATCCACAGCCTGTGCCGTCGGCGGCGCCGAGAGTCTGGGGTTGTGGACAGGGTGCGGGGCCGGATAGGACCAGGACGTAGGCTGGTCCGGTGAATCACGAACACCGCTACGGCTTCGAGACGCTCGCCATCCACGCCGGGAACGAGCCCGACCCCACCACCGGTTCGGTGGTGCCGCCGATCTACGCGACCAGCACCTACAAGCAGGACGGTGTCGGCGGGCTCCGCAACGGCTATGAGTACTCCCGGTCGGCCAATCCGACCCGGACCGCTCTGGAGGAGTGTCTGGCGGCGATCGAGGGCGGCAACCGCGGGTTCGCCTTCGCCAGCGGCCTGGCCGCCGAGGACACCCTGATCCGTTCGCTCTGCGTGCCGGGTGACCACGTGGTCTTCCCCGACGACGCGTACGGCGGCACCTTCCGGCTGTTCGCGAAGGTGCTCGGCACCTGGGGTGTCGACATGACCCCGGCGGCGGTCACGCATCCGGAGGCGATCCGGGCCGCGATCCGCCCGGGCAAGACCAAGGTGGTCTGGCTGGAGACGCCGACCAACCCGCTGCTGAACGTGGCCGACATCGCGATCGTGGCGCAGATCGCCCACGACGCCGGCGCGCTGCTCGTCGTCGACAACACCTTCGCCTCGCCCTACCTGCAGCAGCCGCTCGAGCTCGGCGCCGACGTGGTCGTGCACTCGACCACGAAGTACATGGGTGGGCACTCCGACGTCGTCGGCGGCGCGCTGATCGTCCGCGACGCCGGACTGGCCGACAAGATCGCCTTCCACCAGAACGCGATCGGCGCCGTCGCCGGCCCGTTCGACGCCTGGCTGGTGCTGCGTGGCATCAAGACGCTCGGCGTCCGGATGGACCGGCACAGCGACAACGCCGAGAAGGTCGTCGAGTTCCTGCAGCGGCACAACGGCGTCACCTCGGTGCTCTACCCGGGCGTCGACGGTCACCCCGGCCACGAGACCGCCGCCAAGCAGATGAAGCGGTTCGGCGGCATCGTGTCCTTCCGCGTCACCGGTGGCGAGGAGCACGCGCTCGACATCTGCAACAAGGCGGAGGTCTTCACCCTGGGCGAGTCGCTCGGCGGCGTCGAGTCGCTGATCGAGCACCCGGGCAAGATGACGCACGCCTCGGTCGCCGGTACTCCGCTGGAGGTCCCGGCCGACCTGATCCGGCTCAGCGTCGGCATCGAGACGATCGACGACCTGCTGCTGGATCTCGACCGCGCGATGTCGTGAGCCTGTATGTGGCGGTCGACTTCGGGTCGACCTTCACGAAGGCGATCGCGGTGGACGCCGGCTCGGGTGACCTGGTCGCCCGGGCCGAACACCGCACCACCGTCGACACGGACGTGATGGACGGCTGGCAGGCCTGCCGTACTGCGCTGCTGTCGGCGGACGCCGGTGTCGCCAAGGCCGAGGTGCTGGCCTGCTCCAGCGCGGGCGGCGGTCTGCGGATCGCCGTCGTCGGCAACGAGGAACTCGTCACGGCCGAGGCCGGCCGCCGGGTCGCGTTGTCCAGCGGTGGACGAGTTGTTGCCGTGGTCAACGGTGGACTGACGGCCACGTCGCTGAAGGCGTTGCGGGCGGAGCGGCCGGACGTAGTACTGCTGCTGGGTGGGACGGACGGCGGCAACTCGGCGGTTCTCACCAAGGCGGCGGCGGTACTGGCGAAGTACCGGTGGCGCCGCCCGGTGGTTGCTGCAGGCAACGTCGAGGTTCAGGCGGAGCTCGCGGAACTGTTGGCCGGCGCCGACGTGCCGCACGTGTTCGCGGCGAACGTGGTGCCCGAGATCGGGGTGTTCGCGCCGGACAGCGCGCGGGCCGCGATCCGGGAGATGTTCCTCGCGCACGTGATCGGCGGGAAGAACCTCTCGCGTGACCCCGGCTTCGCCCGGATGGTGCGCGCGGCGACCCCGGACGTCGTACTGCGTGGGGTCGAGGTGCTCGCCGGGTTGCACGGGGACGTCGCGGTGGTGGACATCGGCGGCGCGACGACGGACGTGCACTCAGTGATCGAGTTGGACCCGGAGGACGCGAATCTCGGCCGCGAGGTGGTGGCGACGCACCCCGTCACCCGTACGGTCGAGGGCGACCTCGGGATGCGGTGGAGCGCAGTACCGGTGGTTGCTGCTGGGGTGGAGGCCGGGTTGCTCCCCGAGGATGACACCGCACTGGCTGGAGCGGCGAAGCGGCGGCACGACGATCCGTCGTACCTGCCGGCTGACGCGACGGAAGCGTCGTACGACGAGACGTTGGCTCGGGTGGCTGCCACGGTTGCCCTGCGGCGGCACGCGGGGAGACAGCGGGTGGTCTTCGGGCCGGGCGGTCGGGTGATCGAGCGCTCCGGGAAGGATCTGCGCGAGGTCGATCTGCTGGTGGGGTCCGGGGGAGTGCTGCGGCACAACGGTCCCGAGGTCGCCGCGCGGATCCTCGGCGGCGTCGCGGCCGGTGCGCAGGAGGAGGGCTGGCTGGTGCCGTCCAACGCCCGCACCTGCGTGGATTCGGACTACGTCCTGGCCGGCGTCGGACTGCTGGCCGATCTGGACCCGGCCGCTGCACAAGGTTTGGCCGCACACATTCATGGATCCGTCAGCGCGGGGCACTAGGCTCGGAAGGACCTGAGACCGCGGAGGTGTCATGAGCACAACGGACGAGCCGGTGGCGCGGGACGACCCGGCCGGCACCTCGGCGGCGAAGCATTCGAAAGCCCACACCGCGGGCGTGGAGCACTCAGGAACCGCCGACACCGCGGGCGTGGAGCGCTCAGGAACCGCCGGCTCGGGCGGGGAGCGCTCAGGAGCCGGATCCTCGGCGGCGGAGCGATCGACGGCTGACGTTCCGGAGGTCGGACGGGACGAGCAGAGCCCGGTGGCGGACAACCAGGTCACCGATCAGGTCAGTGACACCGTGCCCGTGCAGGACCGCATCCCGCAGGACCACCTGGTGGCAGCCTCCAGCCGCGGCCCCGTCGATCTCGGCGTCACGCCCGCCATGCAGATCGCGAGCGCGTGGGCCTGGCGGTTCCTGGTCATCGTCGCCGCGATCGCGGTGATCGGCTGGGGGATGCGCTATCTCTCCGAGGTCGTCGTGCCGGTGACCGTCGGCGTGCTGCTCACCGCACTGCTGGTGCCGGTGACCACCGGGCTGCAGAAACTCCGGTTCCCCCGCGGCGCGGCCGCGGGCATCACCGTTCTCGGCACGCTGGTGGTGATCGCCGGACTGCTCACCCTGGTGGGGGCGCAGATCGCGAACCAGTTCGATCGGCTGTCCACCCAGGTGACCGAGGGCGTGCAGGAGGCACGCGACCTGCTCCGGATCAACTTCGGCCTGTCCGAGCAGGACATCACCGACTCGCTCAACCGGCTCCGGGAGACCGTGATGAGCGGTGGCGCGATCGGCCAGCGCGCCGCCGAGGTCGGTACGACGGCGACGCACGCGATCGCCGGCCTGTTCATCGCGCTGTTCTGCCTGTTCTTCTTCCTCTACCAAGGGGAGCAGATCTGGGCCTGGGTGGTCCGGTTGTTCCCGCGCCACGCTCGGGAGAAGGCGGACTCGTCCGGCCGCAAGGCGTGGGTGTCGCTGACGGCGTTCGTCCGGGCGACCATCATCGTCGCGGCGGTGGACGCCGCCGGCATCGCGCTGGGCGCCGCCGTGCTCGGCCTGCCGCTGGTGAGCGCGATCGGAATCCTGGTCTTCGTCGGCGCCTTCGTACCGGTGATCGGTGCCCTGGTCAGCGGAATCGTCGCGGTCCTGGTCGCGCTGGTCGCCAAGGGCCCGGTCGTCGCGATCATCATGCTGGGCGTGGTGATCGGCGTGCAGCAGTTGGAGGCCCACGTCCTGCAGCCGTTCCTGCTTGGCCGCGCCGTCAGCGTCCACCCGCTCGCGGTGATCCTGGCGATCGCGACCGGCGTGGTCATCGCGGGCATCGTCGGCGCCCTGGTCGCAGTACCGACGGTCGCCGTCATCAACACCATCGTCAACCACCTGGCCGGCAACGACGTAGACCCAGAACCACCCCGCCCCCTACCCCGCCGAAGACCCCCCGCCGGCTCCGCGCCGGCTAAAGCGGACCCTCCGGCCTGACCCCGGTACGCCGGAACGGCCGGCCCAGGCGGTCCCGGTCCTCGCCGGTGCTGGTGGTGAGCGCGTTCAGGGCCCGCCGCAACCACTTCATGCGGACAGTCTGCCGAACGAGGAAGGCCCGCCGGTTACCCCGGCGGGCCTTCGGTACAGCCAAGGAGTACTGCGGGTCAGTGCATCGAGGCGGCGGCTGAAGACTCGATGTTCTCGTCGTCGGGCTTCGGGGCGTCGGAGCGGCCGGCGAGTTTTTGTTCGGGCGTGATGATGGCGAGGACCAGGGCGATCACCAGGAACGGGAGTGAGACGAGGAAGACGTCTCCCATCGCGTCCACCAGACCGTGCAGGGCCCAGCCCTTCATCGGTTCCTTCAGGGCGTGCAGGGCCTCGACGCTGTTGGCGGCCTTGGCGAGTCCGTCGACCATGCTCTGGGTGGCGTTCGGGACGATCTCGCCGAGGTGGATCTCCAGCCGGCTGGTCAGCACCGCGCCGTACACGGCGGTGCCGATCGCGCCGCCCATCGAGCGGAAGAACGTCATCGTCGAGGTCGCGGTCCCCATGTGCTGCCGGGGCACGCTGTTCTGCGCGGCGGTGACGGTGATCTGCATCGACAGACCCAGACCGGCGCCCATCACGAACATGTAGATCGCCAGCTGCCAGTACGGCGTGGTCATCGACAGCGTCGACAGCATCACCATCGCACCGCCGACCAGGACCGCCGAGATGATCGGGTAGATCTTGTACCGCCCCGTCTTGCTCATCAGCTGGCCGCTCGGGATCGAGGCGGAGAAGATGCCGATGATCATCGGCAGCAGCGCCAGGCCCGACCGGGTCGGGGACAGGTCCTTGACGGCCTGCAGGTACAGCGGCAGGAAGATCAGCGCACCGAACATCGCGAAGCCCAGCAGGAACGTGTATCCGGCGTAGCCCGAGAAGATCCGGCCCTTGAACAGGTCCATCGGGATGATCGGCTCGGCCACCTTCAGCTCGACGAAGACGAACGCGACGGCCAGTGCGACCGCGCCGACGAGCAGCGCGATGGTGGTCCCGGCGCCCCAGCCGTAGGTCGGGCCGCTCCACGAGACGGCCAGCAGCAGCGAGGTGACCGCGGCGGTGACGACGGCCGCACCCACGTAGTCGATCTTGTGGCTGCGCTTCACGTGCGGCAGTTTCAGCACGGCGGCGACGATGCCCAGCGCGACCAGGCCGATCGGCAGGTTGATCCAGAAGATCCAGCGCCAGCCGGGACCGTCGGTCAGGACGCCGCCGAGCAGCGGGCCGGCGACCGAGGACAGGCCGAAGACGGCACCGAAGTACCCCATGTACTTACCGCGCTCGCGCGGCGGGATCACGTCGCCGATGGTGGCGAACGCGAGCGACATCAGACCGCCGGCGCCCAGCCCCTGGACGGCGCGGAAGCCGATCAGTTCTTCGATGTTCTGCGCCAGCGCGGACAGCACCGAGCCGGCCAGGAAGGTCAGGATCGCCGCGATGAACAGCGGGCGGCGGCCGTACAGGTCGGAGATCTTGCCCCACAGGGGAGTGGAGGCGGTCGAGGTCAGCAGGTAGGCCGTGACGACCCAGGACAGCTTGTCCAGGCTGTTGAACTCGCTGACGATCTGCGGCAGCGCGGTACCGACGATGCTCTGGTCGAGTGCGGCCAGGAACATGCCGGCCATCAGGCCGCCGAGGATCACCAGGATCTGCTTGTGGGAAAGGTAGTTCGGCTCAGGCGCTGAGTCGGTCGGACCGCCGCCTGCGGTGGCGGGCTCGGTGGTGCTCATGTGCTGCTCTCCGCGTTCTCTTCGGTGTTCAGGCGCGCGGCGTCCGCAGTACTGCGCTGCGAGGCGTCGGCGGTGCTCTGGTGTACGGCGACCGCCGCGGCCCAGCCCTTGTCGGCCCAGGCCTTGCTGTCGTCGGCGAGGCTGGTGACGCCATCGGCGAACCGGGTCATCAGCCTCTCGAAAGTCTCGATGTCGGAGTCGGACCAGCCGTCCATCGCCTGGCTCAGCAACGCCATCCGGCGCTTGGCGGCGGCCTCCCACTCCTGCATGCCCTGCTCGGTCAGCTCGACCCGGAAGGCGCGGCCGTCGTCGGGATCGGCGGACCGGCGGACCAGGCCCACCGTCTCCAGCGCCCGGACGTGCCGGCTCGCGGTGGAGGCGTCGATCTCCATCCGGCTGGCCAGATCGGACAGCCGCAGTGCTCCGTTGCACCGCAGCACGAACAGCACCAGGTGGGCGCTGTGATCGATGGTGTCGCCGGGCTGCTTGGACTTCAGCCGGCGGCCGATCCGGGTGAAGGCGTGCATGACGCCCTCCACCGGCGTCTGCGGAGCCCCTCCGTCATTTACATGCATGGTGCAAGCATATACATGCTTGCGTGATACACGCAAATGAGTTTCCGCCCGGTCCTGACTGCTCGCAAGTTGTTAACCGGGCGTTATCAAGAGGTCACGCAGAGGTAACGGGCAGACTGGTGCGCAACCGACTTCAGGAGGACGGATGCAGCAGGTCGCGGTGGTCACCGGTGGCGGGAGCGGGCTCGGACGGGAGATGGCGCTCGCTCTGGCCGCGGCCGGGTTCGCCGTCACGGTCACCGGGCGGACCGAGGAGAAGTTGCGGGAGACCGCTGCCGCCGCCGAGGAGGTCGCCGGGGTGGGAGCGGCTGGGGTCGGCGGGGTGCGGACCGCAGTACTGGATGTGGCTGATGGTGCCGCGGTCAGTGCGTTCTTCGGTGGGTTGGAGCGGATCGACCTGCTGGTGAACAACGCGGGGACGGGGGCGCCGGCGGCCGCAGTACCGGAGGTGAGCGAGGCTGACTGGCGGCGGGTGATCGACACCAATCTGACCGGGTCGTTCCTCTGTGCGCAGGCCGCGTTCGCGCTGATGTTGCGGCAGTCGCCCAAGGGTGGTCGGATCATCAACAACGGCTCGATCTCGGCGCACGTGCCACGGCCGCACGGAATCGCCTACACGGCGTCCAAGCATGCGATCACCGGGCTGACGAAGGCGCTCGAACTGGAGGGCCGGGCGCACGGGATCACCTGCGGCCAGATCGACATCGGCAACGCCACGACACCGATGACCGCGAAGATAGGTCAGGGGGTGCTGCAGCCGAACGGTTCGACCGCCGTGGAGCCGACCTTCGATCCGAAGATCGTGGCCGACTTCGTGGTGAAGATCGCGCAGTTGCCGACCGATGTCGCGGTGCCCACGCTCACAGTGATGGCCGCCGGCATGCCGTACGCCGGCCGCGGCTGACGCTCAGGGCTGGGACAAGTAGTAGGCGAGCGTGCCGCGGGTCTGCTGCAGGGTGTCGATGCGATCGTCCATGGCGGCGAGTTCGCGGTCCATCAGGTCGCGCAACTCGGCGCACCAGTCGAACTCCGGCCCCTCACCGACCGTGCACGGCAGGACAGTGCGGATCGTCTCGGTCGACAGGCCGGCCTTGAGCAGGACCCGGATCTTGCGGACGGTGGTGACCGCGTCCTCGTCGTACTCCCGGTAGCCGCTCGGGGTGCGTGTCGTCTCGAGCAGACCTTGCGCCTCGTAGTACCGGAGTAGGCGGGGGTTGACTCCGGTCCGCCGCGCCAAGTCGCCGATCAGCATCCACACCTCCGGGGTTGACCTTCTCACCGATGTCAGACTTTAGCGTCCGGGCATGACAGAACATTCCAACCGAACGGTGGGCCGGTGGTCGGCGCGGCTGTGGGTCGCGTTGCTGATCTGCAGCGGGGTGATCCTGCTGGACGGCCTCGACGTCTCGATGATCGCGGTCGCGATTCCGGAGATCCAGCACGAGTTCGGGATGAGTGCCGGTACGGCGCAGTGGCTGGCGGGCGCCTACATCCTGGCGTTCGGCAGTTTCCTGTTGCTGGGTGGACGGTTCGCCGATCTGTTCGGACGGCGGCGGGTGCTGGTCGTCGCGATGGGCGTGTTCGCGGTCGTCTCCGTGGTGGGGGCGTTCGCGGACGACGCGGTCCTGGTGATCGTGTCGCGGTTCGTCAAGGGGATGGCCGCGGCGTTCACGGCGCCGGCGGCGATGTCGTTGCTGACGACGACGTTCCCCGAGGGGCCGCAACGGAACAAGGCGTTCGGGATCTTCAACGTGTTCGAGGCGTCGGGGTATTCGTCGGGGCTGCTGGTCGGGGGACTGCTCGCCGCGATCAACTGGCGAGCCACCTTCCTCCTGCCGGTGCCGATCGCAGTACTGCTGCTGGTTGCGGCGCTGCGCTGTCTACCGCCGGATCCGCCGCGGACTGAACGAGTCCGGCTGGACCTCGGCGGCGCCGCGACCTTGGTGACCGGGATGCTGTTGCTGGTCGTCACCGTGTCCTCGGCAGAGCATGTCGGGTGGGCGTCGGGGCGGACTCTCGGTGGTTTCATCGGGGCGGCGATCCTGCTGGTCGGCTTCGTCCTGATCGAGCGGTCCGTGCAGCAGCCCCTGATCCGGCTCGGGCTGTTCCGCGACAGAGGTCTGGTGGCCGCCAACGCCAGCGCCGCCCTGCTGTACGGCGGCGCGATGGGCTTCCAGTTCCTGCTCGCCTTGTATCTGCAGAACCTGCACGGCTGGCAGCCGTGGCAGATGGCGCTGGTCCTGCTGCCGGCGGGACTCATGGTCGTCGTGATCGGCCCTCAACTCGGAACCCTGATGAACCGGTACGGCGTCAACCGGGTGCTGCTCGTCGGACTGACGGCCTTCATCCCGTGCTATCTGCTGATGCTCCGGATCGGAGACAAGCCGGACCTGTGGACCGTCCTGCTGCCCGCCTCCGTGCTGTGGGGACTCGGGTTCGCGCTCAGCATCTCTGCGTTGATGGTCGCCGGCACCAGCGGAGTCGCCGACGAGGAGCAAGGCCTGGCAGCCGGCCTCCTCAACAGCTCCCTGCAGGTCGGAGGAGCGACCGGCCTCGCCATCGTCACCGCCACCATCGTGCCGGCGACGAACCTGTCGGACTTCCCGCCAGGCGTGATGGTGATCCTCGGCTTCGCCGTCCTGACCCTCCTCGCCCAGCTGATTCGCCAAAAGGGCGTGAGGAATGTCGGCGGGGGCGCTTAGGGTCGCAGGGTGGATGAGCAGCGGGAGTCCTTGGTCCATGCGCGGGGGCTGCGGAAGTCGTACGGGGACTTCGAGGCGGTCGCGGGGATTGATCTGGACGTGCGGAAGGGGGAGGCGTTCGGCTTTCTCGGTCCCAATGGGGCGGGGAAGTCGTCGACGATGAGGATGATCGGGGCCGTCTCGCCGATCAGTGGGGGAGTGCTGCGCATCCTCGGCATGGACCCCGCCACCGAGGGGCCGCAGATCCGGGCGCGGCTGGGCGTCTGCCCGCAGGACGACACCCTCGACTCCGAGCTGTCCGTGTCCGAGAACCTGACGGTCTACGGCCGGTACTTCGGGCTCAGCCGGGCCGAGTGCCGCCGGCGGGCCGACGAGTTGCTGGAGTTCGTCGCGTTGACGGACAAGGCGAAGGTGAAGGTCGACGAGCTGTCCGGCGGGATGAAGCGGCGGCTGACGATCGCCCGGTCGCTGGTCAGCAAGCCGGACCTGTTGCTGCTGGACGAGCCGACGACGGGGCTCGACCCGCAGGCGCGGCACCTGCTCTGGGACAAGCTGTTCCGGCTGAAGCAGGCAGGCGTCACGTTGATCATCACCACGCACTACATGGACGAGGCCGAGCAGTTGTGCGATCGGCTGGTGGTGATGGACGCGGGGCTGATCGCGGCCGAGGGGTCGCCGGCCGAGCTGATCCGGGACTACTCGACCCGCGAGGTGACCGAGTTGCGGTTCGGGCCGGAGGTGATGCACGCGGATCACGAGGCGCTCGCGGGCAAGGTGGAGGACCTGGCCGAGCGGATCGAAGTACTGCCTGATCGGCTGTTGCTCTACACCGACGACGGTGAGCGGGCGGTCGCGGCCGTGCACGAGCGTGGGCTGGAGCCCGCGGCCGTGCTGGTCCGCCGGTCGACGTTGGAGGACGTGTTCCTGCGGCTCACCGGCCGGACGCTGGTCGACTGATGAGCGTCGTCGCCCTCGAGAACAGCCGGCGCCAGTTCGACTACTGGGCGACGGTCTACAAGCGCACCTGGAAGGGCAGCCTGGTCAGCAGCTTCCTGCTGCCGCTGCTCTACCTGGCCGCGATGGGGATCGGGCTCGGGTCGTTCGTCGACGACAACGGCTCGGGCGCGCTCGGCGGGGTCAGCTACCTGCAGTTCATCGCGCCCGGCCTGCTGGCGGCGACGGCCCTGCAGATCGCGGTCGGCGAGTCGACGTACCCGGTGCTGGCCGGCATCAAGTGGCAGAAGTTCTACTACTCGATGATCTCCACGCCGCTGCGCCCGGCGGACGTCATGTACGGGCAGCTCGCCTTCATCGCCTTCCGGGTGCTGACCACCTGCCTGGTGTTCACGCTGGTGATCGCCGCGTTCGGTGGGCTGAGGTCGGCCTGGGGAGTGCTCGGCCTGCCGGTCGCGCTGCTGGTCGGGATGGCCGCGTCCGCGCCGGTCTGCGCGGTCGCGACCAGGCTCGACAACGACTCGGGCTTCGCGATGATCTTCCGGTTCGGCGTGATCCCGGCGTTCCTGTTCTCCGGCGCCTTCTTTCCGGTGTCCCAGCTCCCGAACTGGATTGAGTGGCTCGCGTACCTGAGCCCGCTGTGGCACGGCGTCGAGCTGGCGCGTGATCTCAGCCTGAGCACGGTCGAGTTGCTTCCTGCGCTCGGCAATCTCGCCTATCTCGCGGCCTGGTTCGCGGTCGGCACCTGGTTCGCGGTCCGCGGCCTGACCGGGAGGTTGATCCGCTGATGGCGACACTGACTGCCCGGGTCCTCCCGGTGCCGGTGCGGGCCGGCGGCGGCCGGCACCTGGTCGAGCGGAACTTCCTGGTCTACCGGCGCTCGTGGATCGTGTTCGTGTCCGGCTTCTTCGAGCCGGTGTTCTACCTGCTGTCCATCGGCATCGGCGTCGCCCAACTGGTCGGCGACTTCCGGCTGGCCGACGGCACGGTGATCGGGTACGCCGCTTTCGTGGCGCCCGCGATGCTCGCGAGCTCGGCGATGAACGGCGCGATCTTCGACTCGACGTACAACATCTTCTTCCGGATGAAGTACGCGAAGTTGTACGACTCGATGCTGGCCACGCCGCTGCGGCCGTGGGACGTCGCGACCGGCGAGGTGACCTGGGCGCTGCTGCGCGGCGCGTGCTATTCGGCGATGTTCATCCTGGTGATGCTCGCGCTCGACCTGGTCGAGTCGTGGTGGGCGCTGCTCGCGCTGCCCGCCGCGGTGCTGATCGGCTACGCGTTCGCCGGCGCCGGGATGGCGCTGACCACCTTCATGCGCAGCTGGCAGGACTTCGAGTTCGTTCAGCTCGCCACGATGCCGATGTTCTTGTTCTCCGCCACCTTCTACCCGATCGAGACCTACCCCGGCTGGATCCGCTGGCTGGTCGAGCTCACTCCGCTCTACCAGGGCGTCGCGCTGGAACGGGCCTTCACCACCGGCACAGTCAGCTGGTCCCTCGTCCTCAACGCCCTCTACCTGACCGCGATGGGCACCTTGGGCATGTACGTCGCCTCCCGCCGCCTCGGCAAATTGCTCCTCAAGTAATCAACCGGCGTAGCCACGCGGTCGCGCCTTACGCCGTGACCGCCACAGCACCCTCCTCATCGACTCCCGAAGGGTAGGTGGGCGGTCGGGCCAACCGGCCGGCGAGACAAGTCAGCCAGAATTCACTTCCGCGACAGGTTGTGACCGGTCTGGACCGTAAGCTGACTCCCTGTGCGCGCCGTGTTCAAGTCCCTTGCCAACAAGTACAAGCAGGTCGATCCGCCGAAGCCCGTGACCAGGCGGTTGGCTGCCGGTCACCCCGACTGGATCGACGAGTCGATGAGGTGGCTGGCCGACGAGTTCGGGGACGCGATGCTGCTGCGTCCGATCGTGCGGCCGGCCGATTTCATCCCGGCGGACAATGACGGCTCCACCGAGGCGGCGCGGGAACTGTTCGCAAAGGTTTGCGACCGGATGGACGTGGAAGCGGATCGGCTCGACCTCCGGTTCGACCTGGACGAGGTGCCGCCGCACCTGTCGCCGGCGCGACTGGATCAACTGACCCACCAGCGCGTGTCCGAAGTGGTGAAGGGCCGGTTCGGTCAGTGGCGCGAGGGCGAGGACCGCAACCTCGTGCTCGTCGCGGCCGGCCTGTTGGCGCAGCCGGAGGTGCTGGTGGCGGTGTTCGCGCACGAGGTGGGCCATGAAGCGCTGCTCGGCGCGGGCCGGATCGATCGCTATCGCCGCGACCAGGAGGCGCTGACCGATCTGTTCGCGGTCTTCGCCGGCTTCGGCATCCTGATGGCCAACTCCGCCCATGCGCCGCTGCCGGAAGGTCTCGAGGGCGGGAACGCTCCCCGTTTCTACCTGCGGGAGCACGCGCTGTCCGACGCCCTCGCGTACTACGCCTCGCTGCGCGAGGAGCGCACCCTGCCGTCCTGGGCCAAACACCTCGACTGGCCGGTCCGGATCCGGGCGATGTCGCGCCTGAGCAAGCTCGAAGAGGCGGCACAGGGCGGTAAATGAAGATCCCGGAGGGCTCATCGCGCTTAGGGCGTGTCTGGCGATTCCCTGCGTGCTGCGCGGCACCCGGCACGGCACCTCGCCGCACTGGGGCAAAGGCCACGATGGAAAAGCATCGAGGCCTTCACCCCAGCACGCCGAGCCACCGCACCGGGCACCTGCTCGCGACTGCAGGGAATCGCCAGACACGCCCTAGTGTGAGGAGATGAGCATCAGTGCGGCCGAGATTGCCCGGGCAGCGAACCTGCTGCACGACGTGGTGGCGCCGACCCCGTTGGAGTACTCGCGCTGGCTGAGCGACCTGGTCGGCGGGGACGTGTTCCTCAAGTGCGAGAACCTCCAGCGCACCGGGTCGTTCAAGCTGCGCGGCGCGTACGTACGGATGGCCCGCCTCTCCAAGAAGGAGCGGGCCCGCGGCGTCGTCGCGGCCAGCGCCGGGAACCACGCGCAGGGCGTCGCGCTGGCGGCCCAGTTGCTCGGGATCAAGGCGACCGTGTTCATGCCGTACGGCGCGCCGATTCCGAAGGAGAAGGCGACCCGCGCGTACGGCGCCGACATCCGCTTCGTCGGCACCTCGATCGACGACTGCCTGAGCGCGGCCCGGGCCTTCGAGGCGGAGACCGGGGCGATCCTGATCCACCCGTTCGACCACCGGGACATCGTGGCCGGTCAGGCGACCACCGGGCTCGAGATCGTGGAGCAGTGCCCGCAGGTGCGGACGGTCGTCGTACCGACCGGTGGTGGCGGGCTGATCGCCGGGATCGCGCTGGCGATGCAGCGCGACGGGATGCCGATCGAGGTGGTCGGCGTCCAAGCCAAGGGCGCCGCGGCGTACCCCGAGTCGTTGCTCCGGGGCGAGCCCGTGCAACTGGAGAAGATGGCGACGATGGCGGACGGGATCGCGGTCGGTCTGCCGGGACTGGTCCCGTTCACGGCGATCCAGCAGCACGTCAGCGAGGTGCTCACGGTCAACGAGGACTCGTTGTCGCAGGCCCTTCTGCTGGTGCTGGAGCGTGCCAAGCTGGTGGTGGAGCCGGCCGGCGCCGCGGCAGTTGCCGCAGTACTGGACGAGCCCGAGCGGTTCAAGCCTCCGGTCGTGGTGGTGCTGTCAGGCGGCAACATCGACCCGCTGCTGTTGATGCGGGTGATCCGGCACGGCATGGCTGCGGCAGGTCGCTACATGTCGCTCCGAGTGCGCATTCCCGACACCCCTGGCGGCCTCGCGACGTTGCTGACCGAGCTTGCCGCCGCTGACGCGAACATCATCGAGGTGCTGCACGAGCGCATCTCGGAGACGCTGAACCTGGACGAGGTCGAGGTGGCGTTGCAACTGGAGACCCGGGGCAACGAGCATCGCGAGCGAGTACTCGCGAGCCTGCGTTCCAACGGGTACACGTACACACTGAACTGAGGAGTCCCAGTGAAGGTTGTCGCGCTGGCCACAGCGGCCCTATTGCTCACCGCAGCCTGTACTCCGGGATCGGACAATCCGGGTGACGCCGCGAGCGCGCCCAGCACCATCAAGACGGACGCGGCGCAGTTGGGCGACGTCACCCTGACCGTGTGGGACCAGGAGGTCCGCGGCGGCCAGGCGGCCCAGATGGCCGAGCTGAACAAGCAGTTCCAGGCGAAGTACCCGAACATCAAGCTGAAGCGGGTCTCCCGCTCGTTCGACGACCTGAAGACCACACTGCGGCTGGCGCTGTCCGGCAACGACGCGCCGGACGTCGTACAGGCGAACAACGGGCGTTCCGACATGGGTGAGTTCGTCAAGGCCGGGCAGTTGGTGCCGTTGGACAAGTGGTCCGACGCGTACGGCTGGAAGGACCGCTATCCGGAGACCGTGCTGCAGTACTCGCGCTACTCCGCTGATGGCAAGACCTTCGGCCAGGGCGATCTCTTCGGCCTGCCGCAGGTCGGTGAGGTCGTCGGGATCTACTTCAACAAGACCAAGCTCGGCGCGCTCGGGGTGGAGCCGCCGAAGACCTGGGCGGAGTTCGAGGACGCGCTCGGCAAGGCGAAGGCGGCGGGGCAGCTCCCGATGCAGTTCGGGAATCTCGACAAGTGGCCGGCGATCCACGTGTTCGGCACGGTGCAGGGCAGGTTCGTGCCGGCCGACCAGATCACCACGCTGGCGTTCGGCCGTCCCGGGTCGAGTTGGAAGACGCCGGAGAACCTGGAGGCAGCCCAGGCGGCGGTGTCGTGGGTGGACAAGGGCTACTTCAACCAGGGCTTCAACGGCCAGGGGTACGACCCGGCCTGGCAGGACTTCGCCAAGGGCAACGGCGTCTTCCTCATCGCCGGGACCTGGCTGCAGGCGGATCTGGCCAAGGCACTCGGGGACAAGGTCGGGTTCATGCTTCCGCCGGGTGCCTCGGCGGAGGAGAAGCCGGTCGTCACCGGTGGAACGGGGCTGCCCTTCGCCATCACGAACAAGGCGAAGAACCCGGACGCGGCAGCGGCGTACATCAACTTCATCACCAGCGCCGACGCGATGAAGGTGCTCACCTCGACCGGCAACCTGCCGATCGCCGACACTTCCGCACAGCAGGCGCCGCCCGGCCTCGCGGGCGACATCTTCAGCGCCTTCGGTACCGCGGTCAGCAAGGAAGGCCTGGTTCCGTACCTCGACTACGCCACGCCGACCATGTACGACACGATCGGCGCCGCGTTGCAGGACCTGCTGGCCAAGAAGGCGACTCCGCAGCAGTTCGTCGACAAGCTCGAGGCCGACTACAGCAAGTTCACCGGCAGCTGAGGGGCCCGCTCAGGTAGAGGGCGCGTCGCAGGTCTTGGTCAGCGGCGAGTGCAGCCGATTGGCCAGCACGCGTCGCTGGGTGGGCTGCGCTTCGGTCTGGCGGACCAGGCCTTCGTCGGTCAGGCGGACGTTGATCGCGCGACGGTCCTCGGGGCACATGTGCCGCTCGACCAGGCCTGCGGTCTCCAGCCGGCCGATCACGCGGGACAGCGCGCTCTGGCTCAGGTGGACCGACTTGGCGATGGTCTGCACCTTGGCCGACTGCTCGGGGAGCTCGGCGAGCCGCTCGAGCACCTCGTACTCACTCATGCCCAGTTGGTGACCGGCCTGCAGTTCGCGGTCGAGCGCGCAGGTCAGGTCGGCGTGACGGGCCAGGAGTTGGCGCCACTCGCGGACATCGGCGCTGATCTCACCAGTCTCAGCGCTGACCTTCAGGTCGGTCATGGGGGCGACGTTATCATGCAGGCGCATTCAATGCAAGCGCATTTAATGCCTAGACATTAGATGCACACGCATGCAATGCTCTCTTCTCGTGACACAGACAACGCACACCACCACACCGGACCGCCTGACCTGGGACGCGCGCCTCTGGGGCGCCCTGCTCGTGGTCTGCGGCGTGATCTTCCTGGACGGCCTGGACGTCTCCATGGTCGGCATGTCGCTGCCGGCGATCGGCGCGGACCTGGGTGTCTCCCTTTCCTCCCTGCAGTGGGTCGTGACCGGCTACGTCCTCGGGTACGGGGGTCTGCTGCTGCTCGGTGGGCGGACCGCCGACCTGCTGGGCCGCCGCCGGGTCTTCCTGATCGCGCTGGCCGTCTTCGCCGTCGTCTCGATGCTGAGCTCGCTGGCCACCAACCCCGAACTGCTCATCGCCGCGCGGTTCGTGAAGGGCGTCGCCGCCGCGTTCACCGCGCCGGCCGCTCTGTCCATCATCACCACCACCTTCCACGAGGGCCCGGACCGCAACCGGGCGCTCAGTATCTTCACCACCTGCGCCGCCAGCGGCTTCTCGATGGGGCTGATCCTCGGTGGCCTGCTGACCGAGGTCGGCTGGCGCTGGACCTTCCTGATGCCCGGCCCGGTCGCCCTGATCGTGCTGCTGTTCGCGATCAAGCTGATCCCGAACAGCCCGCGAGACGAGAGCGCCGGCGGGTACGACGTACCGGGGGCCGTCACCGTCACGGCAGGCATGCTGACGCTGGTGTTCGCCGTCGTCGGTGCCGAGACCGCCGGTTGGGGATCCTTCCGCACGATCGGTCTGTTCGTCCTGGCCGCCGCCCTGCTGGCCGCCTTCGTCCTGATCGAGATGCGCACCAAGCACCCGCTGGTCCGGCTCGGCATCCTGCGCCTGTCGAACCTGCGGAACGCGAACCTCGCGATCATGACCGTGTTCGGTGCCTACGTGTCCTTCCAGTTCATCGGCACGCTGTACCTGCAGAACCTGCTCGGCTGGTCGTCCTTCGAGACCGCGCTCGGCTTCCTGCCGGCCGGCCTGCTGGTGGCCTTCCTGTCGCCGAACGCGGGCAAGCTGGCCGACCGGATCGGTACCGAGCGGATGGTCGCGGCCGGCATGGTCCTGTTCGTGGCCGGCTACGCGCTGTTCCTGCGGATCGGCCAGCAGTCGGACTACGTGGCCACTGTGCTGCCGACGATCGTGCTGATCGGCCTCGGCTTCGCGATCACCTTCCCGGCGCTGAACATGCAGGCCACGAACGGGGTGGACGACAACGAGCAGGGGCTCGCGTCCGGCCTGTTCAACACCTCGAGCCAGGTCGGCGGCGCGATCGTCCTGGCCGTCACCACCGCGGTGATCGGCAGCCAGTCCCACGGCGTCACCGTGCCGAGCGGGATGCTGGCGGCGTACAAGCCGGCTCTGGTGGTTGTCACCGGTATCACTGTGCTCGGCCTGTTGATCGGTCTTGTCGGTCTAAGGGGTCTGGCCGGCCGCCGGGCCGCCGCGGCAGCCGAGGCCGCCGAGCTCGAGGCAGTACAGAAGGAACTGGCGGAGGAGATGACGCCGGTCGCCTGAGAATGACCGGTCGCCTGTCGGGGGCCGTGAAGTACATAGAGAACGCAGTGCGGGTCTCGGGCTACTCCGCCGAGACCCGCACTGCTTGTTGTTGCTCGTCGTTGTTGTTGGCGCCGAAGGTGTCATGCCTGCTGTGTTGGGCACCAGTGTGTGATGGCTGGTGAAGGGTCGAGGGATCGTCTTCTGGCCGGGCGGTACCGGTTGCTCGGATCGCTCGGACGCGGTGGCATGGGTGCGGTCTGGCACGCCCATGACGAGGTGCTCGACCGTGAGGTGGCGATCAAGGAGATCGTGTTCCCGCCCGAACTACCCGACGGCGAACGCGACGTACTCCGTCGGCGGACGCTGCGGGAGGCCCGCTCGGCCGCCCGGCTCAGTCACCCCAACGTCGTCGCCGTGTACGACGTCGTGGAGGAGGAGGGGCGGCCGTGGATCGTGATGGAACTGGTCAAGTCCCGCACACTGGCGGACGCTCTGCGGCAAGACGGTCCGTTGCCGTCGCGGCAGGTGGCGAAAATCGGTCTGCAGGTGCTGGCCGCCTTGGAGGCGGCTCACCCGGCGGGGGTACTGCATCGTGATGTGAAGCCCAGCAATGTGCTGCTCGCGGACGATGGCAGAGTCGTACTGACCGACTTCGGGATCGCAACGCTGGAAGGTGATCCGTCGCTCACCCAGTCCGGCACGTTGGTGGGATCGCCGGCGTACATCGCGCCTGAGCGGGTCCGGGCCCGGGGTGCTGGGCCGGAGTCGGATCTGTGGTCGTTGGGTGCCACGCTTTATACGGCGGTTGAGGGGCGGCCGCCGCATGATCGTGGTTCTGCGTTGCCGACGCTGACTGCCGCTGTGACCGAGGCGCCAGATCCGCCGCAGTTGGCGGGGACGCTCTGGCCCGCGCTGGAGGGTTTGCTCCGGAAGGAGCCGGCCGAACGCATCGACGCCCCGACGGCTCGCCGGTTGCTCGAAGTGGCCGCTGCTCCGCCCCCGCTCGTCATCCCGCGACCCCCAGTCGTCGCTCGTGAACCAACTGGTGCCTCGGATCATGGGGAGGAAACCCGTGTCATCGCTGTGCCTGCGGTCAGTGCGGGATCGCCGCCGTCGAAGAAGTGGGGACCCAAGGTGATGGCCGTGGTGGTCTCTGTCCTGCTGGCTGGGGCTCTGGGTGCTTGGGCCTTGATGAGGCCGGACGACGACAACAACCTCGGGCAGCAGCCGGGTGCGGTCAGCGCGTCGCCCACGGTGACGCCGAGTTCGCAGGCGCCGCGCAGTACGGCGACTGCTCCACGTACTACGCCGACCGCGCCGCGCAGTACGCCGACTGCGGCACCTAGTACGCCGCGTCCTTCCAGCGCGCCCACATCCGCGCCCACCAGCCGGCCGACGGCCGATCCTTCAGGTGCGGTAGTTCCGGCTGGGTTCGAGCGGCACAGCGATCCCACCGGGTTCTCGTTGGCGGTGCCGAGCAACTGGACCGTTCGGCGTGAGGGCGGGCGGGTGTACTTCCGGGAGCCGGGCGGGTCGCGTTTGCTGCTGATCGACCAGACCGATCAGCCCAAGGCGGACCCGGTGGCCGACTGGCGCCAGCAGGAGGAGGCGCGGCGGGACGGTTATCCGGAGTACCGGCGGATCCGGATCGAGGCGGTGGACTACTTCCAGAAGGCTGCGGACTGGGAGTTCACCTATGCGGTAGGGGACGGACGTCAGCATGTGCTCAACCGCGGCGTCGTCACCAGTTCGCGGCAGGCGTACGGCATCTACTGGTCGACGCCGGAGAGCCAGTGGGCCGACAGCCAGCAGACCTTGCGGACCATCACGAGCAGCTTCCGCCCGGCCTCCTGAGCGCCTGAGATCGCGCGGTCAGGGGCCGGACGGGGGACTTCGGGGCGATCCCCGATTGGTTTCGACCCGTCCGGGTGCTGGACTGGGTGCATGAGCGATCAGAGCAACGACTACGACGCCCGCGTCAAGGACATCCTCGACCGCGTCGCCAAGGGCCACCTCACCAGCGACGAAGCCGCGACCCTGATCGCCGCCATCACCAAGTCACCCACTCCCACCGCGACAGACCCTGCCGCAACGGTCTCCGCCACCGTGGATGCCCCGGCGGCCGAAGTAGCAGATGAGGGTCCTGCGGCTGCGGCAGCAGACAGCGGCACCGCCGACGTACCTTCACCGTCCGTCTGGGCGGAGGTCGTCGACTCGCCTGACGCCTCGCCGTCGCCCACCCCGAAGCACGCTGGGCCCTCAACCACGGCAACCGAGGAGGAAGCACCCACCGCCTCGATCCCCGACGCAGCCGACGCAGCCGACGCCGTTGCGTCTACCGGGGAGGGCAGCGTGGTGGATGACGAGGCTGAGGAGGTGGAGACCGAGCACAGCAATGTGCCGGTGCCGTCGGGAGTTCAGCGAGTGACGATCAGGGCCATCGGGCGGCGGGTTCGGTTGATCGGTGAGCCGGCGGTGAGCGGGGTCGCCGTGGACGGGCCGCATGTGATCAAGCGGGACGGCGACACCCTCGCGATCAGCAGTGAGGGTGACATGGGGGTCTCGATCGACGGGTTCAGCATGTTGCGCAACCCGACCAACCTCAAGTCGCACGTGAACGGGCTCGCCAAGGAGTTGTCCATCCGGGTGAACCCGATGCTGAACGTGGAGATCGAGGTCACCGGTGGCAGCGTCAGCGCCGAGCGTCTGCCCGGTCTGACCCGCGTCCGCGTGACCGCCGGTACTGCGAAGGTCACCGACGTGGACGGCCCGATCGACCTCCTGGTGCAGGCGGGTTCGGCCAGCCTCGACGCGCAGATCACCAAGGGCCGGTCCCGCGTCCGGGTCGAGTCCGGCGCCGCGACGGTCAACCTGCGCCGCGGTTCCGACGTCCGCGTCCACACCGAGTCCCAACTCGGCCGCGTCACCTGGACCGGCGCCGTCTCCGGCCAGAGCAAGGACGTGGAGATCGGCCGCGGCCGCGCCGCCCTCGACGTAGAGGTCCTGGTAGGCACCGCCCAGATCGCCTCCGACTGATCGGTTCTACTGCTCCGAAGCCACCGCCACGGGGATCCGGCGGAGGCTTCGGAGTGGCGAGAAGATCAGCCAGGCGGAGCCGAGCAGGGTGGCGACGCCGGAGATCAAGAGGGTGGGGCGGAGGCCGAAGGCCGTCCCCAGCAGGCCGCCTAAGAGGCTGCCGATCGGGGCGGCGCCCCAGGCTACGAAGCTCATCGTGGCGCTGACCCGGCCCTGGAGCTCGGGCGGGCAGAGGCGTTGGCGGATGCTGATCTGCAGGATGTAGCAGACGATGATGCAGATCGCGGCGAGCAGCATCGCCAGCACGTACCAAGCCAGCCGCCAGCCTGGGCCGGTCAAGGCCTGAAGGCTGAAGGCGACTCCGATGCCGACGGCAGACCAGAGCAGCGCGCGGGCCTCACCCAGGCGTGCGGACAGGCGTTCGGTGAACCACGCAGCGGCCAGGGCTCCCAGCAACCCGGCCATGCTCAGCAACCCGATCGTGCTGGGGGACAACCCGACCTCGCGCACTAGGAAGACCACCATCACCGCGCCGCTCGCCGACTGGAAGAGCATCGTCGTGGTGGTGTTCAGGGCGATCGGCCGCAACAGCGGATGCCGGAAGACGTAGCCCAGTCCTTCGCCGATCTCGCGGCGCAGGTTCGGCTTGGCCGCGGCGGCCGGCCGAGGTTCCGGAGTACGGATCGAGCGGAGCCAGAGGGCTGACCAGATGAAGCCGACCGCGTTGAGTCCGAGAGTGACCGCGGCCGACAGCCACTGGACCAGGAACCCGCCCGCGCCGGCTCCGACCACCGCGGCGAACGAGTGGTTGGCGGCGAGCTTCGCGTTGCCCGGCAGCAGTTGTTCCGGAGCCAGCAGCCGCGGGGGATACGCGCTGTGCGCCACGTCGAACAACACGGTCAACACCCCAGCCACCGCGAGTACGGCGTACAGCTGCGCGAGCGTCAGTACTCCGAACCACGCGGCGACCGGGATCGACCCGAAGAGCAGCGCCCGGCCGAGATCCGCCCAGACGAGCACCGGCAGACACCGGATCCGGTCGATCCAGGCGCCGGCGAACAACCCGAGCAGCAACCAGGCGGCCGTCTCGCAGGTTCGCAGCAGGGAGACCTGGAAGGTGGTGGCGTTCAGGGTGAGCACCGCCAGCAAGGGCGTCGCCATCATGCCGAGGCGGCCGCCGAGCTGGCTCAGCAGATCCGCGATCCAGAGGCGGCGGAAGTCGGCGTGGCCGAGGATGCCGGACGTCATGGAGGCGACGGTAAGCCCGAGAGTTGAGCCTTGTCGACTCAATGCCAACTAAGTTGAGTCGACTCCACTCAAGTCTGCGCTGAGAATAAATAGTTGCGCCGCCTTATATAACTGTTAGCGTATCCAGCGCTCTAGGATGACCTGCATCACATTTCCGGAAGGAGCGGCTGGAATGGCTGCTATCGAGGCGACGGGCCTCGTCAAGACGTTCAAGTCCAGGAAGAACACGGTCAAAGCGCTCGACGGCATTGACCTCGAAGTCCCCGAAGGCAGCGTCCTCGGCCTGCTCGGGCCCAACGGCGCCGGCAAGACGACCACGGTCCGGGTCCTCACCACTCTGATGCAGCCGGACTCCGGCAGCGCGCGGGTGCTCGGCCACGACGTGGTGAAGGAAGCCGACACCGTCCGCCAGTTGGTCGGGCTGTCGGGGCAGTACGCGGCGGTCGACGAACTCCTCACCGGCCGGGAGAACCTGTGGATGTTCGGCCGGCTCTACCGGCTGACCAGCGAGCAGGCGAAGCGCCGGGCCGACGAGTTGCTGGAGATCTTCGACCTCACCGAGGCGGCCGACCGGATCCTGAAGACCTACTCGGGCGGTATGCGCCGCCGGCTGGACCTGGCCGGCTCGCTGATCGCCCACCCGAAGGTGCTGTTCCTCGACGAGCCCACCACCGGGCTGGATCCGCGCAGCCGGCTCGACCTGTGGCAGATCATCCGCGACCGGGTCAGCGAGGGAGTCACCATCCTGCTGACCACGCAGTACCTGGAAGAGGCCGACGAACTGGCCGACAGCATCGCGGTGGTCGACCACGGCTCGGTGATCGCCCGCGGTACGGCGGACGAACTCAAGGCGAAGGTGGGCGGTGAGCGGATCGAGGTCGTCGTGCACGACCCGGACGAGACCTATCGGGCGCTCGAGTTGCTGACGGCGGCGCTGGAGATCACCGATCCCGACGCAACCACGCTGGAGAAGCACACCAAGCGGCTGACGGTGCCGGCGCCGGGTGGGTCGAGCGCGCTGGTGGACGTGATCCGGACGCTGGACGGGGCCGGGATCCGGATCGCCGACATCGGGTTGCGGCGGCCGACGCTGGACGACGTGTTCCTGACCCTGACCGGGCACGCCACCGACAACCCGGACACCGGTGCCGACGAGGCGGCCGGCGACACGGGCAAGGGGTCAGGCAAGGCGGCAGACAAGGCAGAGAAGGCCGGAAGGAAGGTGCAGTCATGAGCGCGGCCGAAACGCCGTCCAAGGTGAGCCCGTTCGCCCGGGCGGTGTCCGATGCCGGCGTGCTCGCCTGGCGGAGCCTGAAGCGGATCCCGCGGACGCCGGACATGCTGATCTACGCGACCATCCAGCCGATCATGTTCGTGCTGCTGTTCGCCTACGTGTTCGGCAACGCGATCCCGATCCCCGGCTTCCCGGGCGCCCGCGCGTACCGCGAGTTCCTGATGTCCGGCATCTTCGCGCAGACGATGGCGTTCGCGGTCGCGTCCGCGAGCGTGGGGCTGGCCGACGACATGTCGAAGGGGCTGATCGACCGGTTCCGGTCGCTGCCGATGGCGCGGTCCGGGGTGATCGCCGGCCGGGTGATCGGCGACGTCGTGTTCAACGCGTTCGTGATGCTGGTGATGGTCATCTGCGGCTTCATCGTCGGCTGGCGCTGGCACAACGGGTTCGGCAACGCGCTGGCGGCGTTCGCGATCCTGCTGCTGTTCGCGTTCGCGATGCTGTGGGTGGGCGCGCTGATCGGGTTGTCGGTGGGTGGTCCGGAGGTCGCGGCCTCGGCCGGGCTGATCTGGCTGTTCCCGCTGACGTTCCTGTCGAACGCCTTCGTGCCGACCCCGAACCTGCCGAGCGGGCTGCAACCGGTGGCCGAGTGGAACCCGATCTCCTCGATCGTGGCCGCCTGCCGCCATCTGTTCGGCAACCCGTCGCCGTTCGCCAGCCCGGACGGCTTCCCGGCCCAGCATCCGGTCTGGCTCAGCCTGATCTGGTGCACCGTCATCATCGGCGTCTTCGCGCCGCTGGCCGTGAACAAGTACCGGCGGGCCACCGGGCACTGAAGCCCGCGAGCGCGCCAAACCTTCCGGGTCTGGCCGCCGCACCAAGCTTTCCGGGCCTGTACCGCGAAAAGCAGCACCCCCGGCGCCCGAGGCGCCGGGGGTGCTGCCGTCACCGGCGTGGACTCAGCCGGTGAAGGGCACCGCGGCGACGATCTCGACCGTCACGGGCTTCCCGTTGGGAGCCTCGTAGGTGGCCTTCTCGCCCTTCTTCTTGCCCAGGATGGCCGAGCCGAGCGGGGACTGCGGCGAGTACACGTCGATGTCGACCGACGTGTCCAGCGCGAGCAGTTCGCGGGAGCCGAGCAGGAAGGTCTCCACGTCGTCGTCGCCGGCGAACTTGATCGACACCTTCATGCCGGGGCCGACGACGCCGCCGGACTTCGGGGTCTCGCCGACGCGGGCCCGGCGCAGCATGTCCTCCAACTGCCGGATCCGGGCCTCCATCTTGCCCTGCTCGTCCTTGGCGGCGTGGTAGCCGCCGTTCTCCTTCAGGTCACCCTCGTCGCGGGCGTCGCTGATCCGCTGGGTGATCTCGGCGCGGCCCGGACCCTTCAGCTCCTCGAGCTCGGACTTCAGCTGGTCGTAACCATCCTGTGTCAGCCAGACAACGCTGTCCTCGTCGATCTTCTGCGTCACGGGCTGCTCCTTTGTCGATGGGATGGGTAGAAAAGCTTCAGGCCGCCGTCGTCGACGGCGACCAATCCACTGAGCCTAGCAAGTTCGCGCTCAGAACCCCACAGTTCTGTGCCCGCTCAAACACCGCGCAACCGTTTGCGTAGGCGGAGAGGCAATCGTTTGCCGTCGCAACCGTCCGTCAGCCGGTCAGTTCGGCCGGTGAGCGTCCGCGGTGGTGCAGCCGACCAGTACCACGGCCGTCGCGGCCCGCTGGGTGGTGAGCGTCGACTCGATCGACTGCTGCCGCGGGGAGTCGGCCGCGACGGTGACGGTCAGTTCGCCGACGATGGAGAAGTCGGCCGCCTTCGCCTGCAGCCGGCAACTCGCCTCGACCGACTCGGTGCGGTCCACCTGGATCGTGGCCTTGGCCGAGGTCGGCGAGGTGATGGTGAAACCGAGCAGCCGCGACGAGACCGGCGGGTTCGACTGGAGCAGTGCCACCCACAGCAGCCAGACCAGCGCGACCAGGGACAAGGTCGCGATGATGCCCAGAACCAACGGCTTGCGGCTGCGTCCGGTCCGCCCGTAGCGGGCGTCCAGATCGGTGCTCGCGGCGTCGGTCCGCGCGGCTGGGTGTGGGTCGGTCACTGGTTCTCCTCGGGCTTGGAGGACCATTGTGTCTTGTGACTGAAGATCTTCGCCTGCTGCATGTCCATGCTCACCCCGATGACGAGTCCAGCAAGGGCGCCGCATCGACCGCCCGGTACGTCGCCGAAGGCGTCGACGTGATGGTCGCCACCTGTACCGGGGGCGAGCGCGGCTCGATCCTGAACCCGAACATGGATCGCCCGGACGTGCTGGCGAACATCACCGAGATCCGCCGCCAGGAGATGGATGACGCCCGGGAGATCCTCGGTATCCGGCAGGAGTGGCTCGGCTGGGTCGACTCCGGCTTCCCCGAGGGCGATCCGCTGCCGCCGTTGCCGGACGGCTGCTTCGCCTCGCTCAAGGTCGAGGACGCGGCCGCGCCGTTGGTGAAGCTGATCCGCGAGTTCCGCCCGCAGGTGGTCACCACGTACGACGAGAACGGCGGCTACCCGCACCCGGATCACGTGATGTGCCACCAGATCACCGTGGCGGCGTTCGAGGCTGCCGGTGATCCCGACGCGTACCCCGAGCTCGGCGATCCGTTCCAGCCGCTGAAGCTCTACTACCACCACACCTTCCACCGCGAGCGGATGAAGGCGCTGCACGACGCGATGATCGAGCGCGGCCTGGAGTCGCCTTACGCCGACCGGCTGAAGGACTGGAAGCCGGATCCGGAGAACGAGAAGCGCATCACCACCCGGGTGGAGAGCTCGGAGTACTTCGCGGTCCGGGACCGGGCGCTGCTCGCGCACGCGACCCAGATCGACCCCGAGGGCGCGTGGTTCGCCGTACCGCTGGAGGTTCACCAGACCGCCTGGCCCACCGAGGACTACGAGTTGGCCCGCAGCCTGGTGGACTCCGAACTGCCCGAGGACGACCTGTTCGCGGGGCTGCGCTGACGGCGGGGCGAGACGGTGAGACACTGGCGTGGTGAAAGCGACGACCCATCTTCTGAGCATCAGGCTGCCGGCGACCGAGATCGACCCGAACTCGGTCCGGCCCGGATGGGTCGCGCTGCTGATCGTGCTGGCGCTCGGTGCCGCCACGGTGCTGCTGATGCGCAACATGGGCAAGCAGTTGAAGAAGATCGACTTCGAGCCGGACGATGGTGCGCGCGACCGAGCACCGTCCGACGTCCCGCCGACCGAGGACAGCTCAGCGGACCCGGCTGGCGATGTCGCGCAGACGCCGACCCCACCCCACCGCCCCGGTCAGGTGCCGACGACGACTGAGGACTCGGCGGACAGCAAGAAGAAGTAGCAGCGGGTCACCGGCTGCTCCGGCCCGCCGAAACTCGGTGCCGACGGCAACGGCCAGATCCCGGTTGTCGCCGAAAGTCACGCTCAGGCAACCGTTTGCGCATCCCTGATCACGAGATGGTGTCGTGCCGGGACACTCTGAGTTGGCTGACCCTATAGTGTGCGCGTGTCCAACCTAGGTGCCCAGGGCCGGAACGCTCTGTGACCGCGACCCGCGCCGCCCGGCACCGCATGCCCGGACGTCTGGTCGCGGGTGGAGCCGCCGCAGTCTCCGTCGCCGCGATCGCCATGGCGGTCGCCTTGGTCGCGGCCGGCAGCGAGCCCTCGAGAGACGGGCTCATCACCGGGCCCAGCGCCTTCACCGAGTGGCTACTGCCCTTGTTCCGGGTGGTTTCCGTGATGGCGACGGTCGGCTGCGCGGGCGCGTTGCTCGCCGCGGTGGTGCTGCTGCGCACGGACGGCGGCCCGTTGGGCGTGCAGGGACGGCGCGCGGTCCGGGACGCGAGCAACTCCGCGATCATCTGGGCGATCGCCTCCTTCACCGGGGCGATCCTGACCGCCGCGGTGCTGCTCAACACCCCGGTCACGCTGCTCCGGCTCCGGCTGGACAACGCGCTCGGGGTGCCCGAGGTGAAGGGTCTGCTGATCACCGGCATCCTGGTCGTCGCCCTGGCCGTCGGTATCCGCCGCGTCCAGACCTCTTCGGCGGCTGGACTCGGCGTGCTCGTGGCCATCACCGCGTTGGTCCCACCCGCCCTGACAGCGTTCCCGCGCAATGAGTCGTACGTCGTACTGGCGGGCGCCGCGCTTGTCATCCACGTGATCGCCGCGACCAGTTGGGTCGGGGGACTGGCCGGCCTGGTCCGCTACGGACGCGCCAGCCGCAGCGGCCTGCCGCTGGTGCTGGAACGCTTCAGCCAGGTTGCTCTGGCCTCGTCGATCGCCCTCCTGCTGAGCGGGTTGATCAGTGCCGCCGGCCGACTCGCAGCCAAGGGTGGCGGCTTCGGCGCGGTCCTCGACGTCCTCACCGCGGACGCGTACGGCGCCCTGCTGCTCGCCAAGACCGTCGCCTTCGTCGTCCTCATCATCGGCGGTCTGCTTCACCGCCGCCACACCATCGGCGACCACGAGGTATCCGGTCCCCGCTTCTGGCAACTCGTCGGCGGCGAACTCTTCATCATGGCCGTCGCGCTGGGCCTGTCGGTGGCGCTTTCCCAAGTCCCCTAACGTGGAGGTATGGCCTCCAACGAGCTCGGTGTGTCCACTTCTCCCTATCTGCGGCAGCATGCGGACAATCCGGTGCACTGGCGGGAGTGGTCCGACGCGGTGTTCGCGGAAGCGCGGGAGCGGGACGTGCCGGTGTTCCTGTCCATCGGCTACTCGGCTTGTCACTGGTGTCAGGTGATTGCCAGCCCGCTCCAGTTGGACCCCGTAGGGTCGGGATCCCTGTGATCCAGGCGCAAAACGCGGCTTGTTGGCGCATGGCTCGGCCATATTCCGCAGCGTCTGCAACACCTAATGCATCACGCTGATGCATCGCGTGACACCCGAACGACACGATGGTGGCGGGGCCATTTGCACCGCCCCAGGCTGATCACCGCCTCAAGCTATCCGATATCGCCCCCGGTCCGAACGGCCGTGGATGCGAGCCTCTGGACGAGTGCGGTCGAGAGGGCGAACGATGGTCAACTTCTGCTGGGCAAGGCGCATCCTGGTAAGAGCCGCCGACCCTCACAGAGCCGCACGCCGCAGCGAAGGTCAGGCGGAGCGGCGGTGCTGTTGCTTGGGCTGGGGGAGGAGGGTCGCCATGCGGCGATGCGCGCCCGGTTCGGACTCGCGATCCGGCGCGGTCGGCTGGCTCGCCGCCATCAACCTCTCCACCTCCTTCTCCGAGAGAGCGATGTGGCGATCCTCGTTGGCAAGCAGCTGATCGAGCCGCCAGCGATCCGGGTGCCTCACAACCGGCGGTGGGACTAGCTCGCGATCCTGGAGGTTCTGGTAGCCCCGCCGATGCCCCCAACGGTAGCGCGCGATCACCTCTTGCGCGCTGAGGAATACGCGCCTCGGGTCAGGTCCCGCGTCGAACGCGATGCCGGACTCGCTGACCGGCTCATCGTGCGACCGAGCCGATCGTCCGGGCGTGTAAAGCGTGATGGACCAGGACCGCGGCGCGATCCGCGGAGATGCCGCGTCCTGACATGAACCACGTCCTGGGTGAGATGAGTCGATGGCCTGTGACTCCCTATAGACAATGATGGGCAGAAGTACTCCATGCAGCACGTGATCGTCTCTCACGCGCTCGACCCTCTCGACGATGATCCAGACGCCTGTACGCCAGGTATGCTCGGCTGCTGCGATCGAGTCAGGATGTATCGCTTTCGGTCAGAGCTGGACACCTGCAGGCCCTTGCCTTGGACCGGGGATTGAGAAGGCCGTCGGTTCGATTCCGACAGGCGGCTCCATGAAAGGCCCTCTGACCAGGCAAAACGCCTGAGTCAGAGGGCCTTCTTATCGAACCGGATCTGCCAGGTACGCACAAAAGTACGCAAAGATGGGCAGGGTTGTGCAGGTGTCCGCAGTGGTGTAGGCCGCGCGGGTGTGTGGGCGGGTTTGCTCTCACCTGCGTGTATGAGCGAGTCGCGGACTGTGACCGGGGTGCATGCCCTCGGGAAGAGCCTTGAAGCTGTCGGGCCGTGCAGGGGCTGCTCGTGGTCTCGTTCTGGCGTCAATGAGGGCTCTGCCTGGTATCCCTGTTGTCCCAAGTGGGGCGTCGGCTCGGAATGACCCGGTAGCGGTCGCGCAAGAGGCGATAGAGCGCCGCCGATGAGACCCAAGATGGACCTGGTCGTGGCTTGGTCCTTTGGCACTCGCAGAAGGGTCTTGGTCTGGGCCTGACCGAGGCGATGTAAAGCCGAGCAGCGGCCCGAGATCTGCCCGTTGACTCCGTAGGGCAGCGAGTTGCTGAGGTGTTCCTCGCTCGAAGAGCGCTCGTGTCGTCTACGGGCGGAGTGGGGCGGTACTCGATCGGTACGTCGGTGTCGCGGAGCTGGGGCTGAGCCGAGGTCCGTGCGCCATTGTTCGACGTAGGCGTCTTGGGTCTGTCCGAGAGCGGGCTTGAAATGCCTGGGTAGGGTCGCCTGGGAGACGCCCGTCGCTGCGGCCAGGGCCTTTGTCTAGCCAGGGGCGCTCGGGCTGGGGGTGGATATATGTCAACGCGTCGCGCACGACTTGATCGCGCACTGCGCCCAGCTATGAGGTGCCCTGCACTCCGGATGGCGGGCCGCGGCTAGCTCGGCTTCGGTGTGGGCCTGTGGTGCGCTGGGCGCAGGGTGGCGAGGAGGGTTGGAATCAGTGAGTCGGCGGCGGTGTCTGAGGACAGTCGGCCGGCGTCTACTTCGTCTGCTGCGGCGTGCAGGATGGCGTAGAAGACGGCGGTGAGCCAGTCGCGGGTGAGGTCGTTGCGGAAGGATCCGGTGTCTTGTCCGCGAGCGATCAGTTGGTCGACGTGGCGGAATGCGGGGTCGTGGTGGGCGCGGAGTGCCTCGTGCCCGATGGCTGTGAGGGCCACGGTTCGGACTTTGCGGTGGCGGTCGAGGATCGGCCACGAGGTTCGTACGAGTCGCTCGAGGGCGTCCTCGACCGGGCCGGTGTCGAGGCCGAGATCTGACAGGGCGTCAGCCGTGTCGGCGACGGCGCGGTGCACAACAGCCTCGAGGAGCAGTTCGCGTGTTGCAAAGTGCTTGTACAGCGTGACTCGGCCAACGCCCGAGGCGGTGGAAACCTCGCTCATCGATGGAAGTGTTCCTTGAGCGAGGAGTCCCCTGGCAGCGGCGAGAATTGTCTCGGTGTTTCGCTCGGCGTCCGCGCGCCGCCGGGGTTGGTCGGGTGTCATGCTACAAAGCGTACGGACTGCTCGTAGCCGGTTCAGTGGCCGTGTCCGTGCCCAACGACAGCCGCTGGCTTTCCGCCCGGCACCAGTACGAGCGCCACGAGCGCCGCCGCACCCGCAGCGACGGCGCAGGCGAGATACGCGTCGGTGAATCCGTCAACGCTAGCCGCCGCACCGTCGGGCGTGGACAGGCTCGCTGCGGCAATCGTCGACACAACGGCAACTCCGATGCTTCCGCCGAGCTCGTGGAAGGTGTTGACCACACCCGAGGCGACACCTGCTTCCGGCGTAGGCACATTGGCCAAAGTGGTGGTGGTCGCCGTGACAAAGACCGGGCCGATGCCGATAGCAGCCAGCAGGAAGCCCGGCAGGACCGAAGTGGCGACGCTGTCGCCGGGGGAGACCTGAGTCAACAATGCGGCGCCGGCTGCGACCAACGAGAAGCTGGCGACAGCGATAACCCGGCCGCCAACCCGGCTGATCAGGTGCGCGGCTGCCTGAGCGCCGACGGTGATGGCGAGTGCAACGGGGAGGAACAGCAGCCCTGTCTTGAGAGGACTGAACCTGAGCAGATGTTGGAAGTAGAGCGAGGTGAGGAAGAACAAGCCAAGTAGCAGCCCTGTCGCCACCAACATGAGGAAGGTGCCCGACACGACAGGGCGGCGGGTCAGTGTCTGAATCCGCATCAGCGGAACAGCAACCCGTGTCTCGACCAGTACGAACATGCCGTACCCGATCGCGGCGCCGGCGAGAGCGGCCAATGTCCCGGCTGAGGTCCAACCAGCCTCGCCTGCGTGGACGAGGCCGTAGATCAGCAGTGCAGTCGCGCCGGTGACCAGCATGGCGCCGGGCACGTCGATGCTCTGACGCTCTCTGTCCACATCTGCTGCCACGAGCCGGGGAATGAGCGCCAGGACCAGCACGCCGATTGGCACGTTGATGATGAACACCCATTGCCAGCCCGGGCCTGCTGTCAGCAGGCCGCCGAGCAGTACGCCGATCGCGGCGCCGGTGCCGCCGATTGCCGCCCAGACCCCCAGTGCCCGAGTTCGGTCCTTCCCGTGGAACCTGGTGGTGAGGATGGACAACGCCGCTGGGGACATCAGTGCCGCACCGATCCCTTGCGCCGCCCTGCCTGCGATCAGCAGGCCTGCGTTGGTTGCCAAGCCGGCTGCCAGTGATGCCAGCGTGAAAACGCCGAGCCCGGTGAGCAGCATGCGACGGGCGCCGAAAACGTCGGCGAGGCGTCCGCCGAGGATCATCAGGCCACCGAAGACCAGGGTGTAGGTGGTGACCACCCAGGTCAGGGATTCGCGGCCCAGGCCGAGATCGTCGCCGATGCTCGGCAGAGCGACCTGCACGACGGTGATGTCGACGATCAACATGAATTGAGCGAACGCCAGCAATGTCAGCGTGATCCACCGACGTGGATCAGCTCGTCCCGCGACCGGAGGTGTCTGCTGGGGTGATTGGTGTGTCATCTGGTCTCCCTGTGTGGCCGTAGCGACATCCTCGACTAAACTGAACACTAGTGTATAGTTTATATACTGTACGGGGGTATGGCTAGTGGGAGGAGTGCGCTGTGGTGGGTGAAAGCTTTGCGCCGCGGATCGCAGTTGCTCGGACGGCTGAGGTTCGGTTCAGCTATGCCCGCGCGGGGAGCGGGCCGCCGGTAGTGCTGGTGCCTGGAGCCGGTGGATGGCGCCTGACTTTCGGTGCGATGGTGGCTGAACTTGCCTCCAGGTACACGGTTTATGCAGTGGATCCGCCGGGCCAAGGCGGCACTCGGGTTCTCGGATCAGACTTTGCTCACGATGCGGATGCGGTTGCTCTTTCCATCGCCGACTTCCTTGATGCGGTCGGTCTGTCGCAGGTGGCAATGGTGGGCCATTCGTGGGGCGGCGGCTTCGCGTTGCGGCTTGCTGAGTTGCAGCCCGAGCGGATCAGTCGGCTCGTACTGCTGGCGCCGGCGGGGCTGGATGTGCCTGATGTCTGGGAGTTCCGCCTGCTCAGGTTGCCGATCGTCGGTGGGTTGGCAGCCCGCTTCACCTCGGCTGCTTCGCTGCGGCACATGCTGCGGAAGTCCTTTGCTCGGCCTGACCGGATGCCGGCCGATGAGGTCCTTCGTTCCGTGGCTGCCGCTATTCGGCACGAGCCGTCACTGCGACGAGACATGCTGCGTGTCGAGCGCAGCGTGCGATGGCGCGGCACGGAACGCGATCTCGGGCTGGTCGGATGCCCGGTTCTGATCCTCTGGGGAGATCGCGACCGGTACTACCCTGCAACGCTTCTCGATCGGTTTGCTCACCGGATCCCTGGCGTCCTAACGCACATACTCCCTGGCGCGGGTCACTCGCTGCACGACGACTGCCCCGAGCAGACCTACCGCCACCTGAACGCTTTTCTCGACCCACCCATGGAGGATCTGTGAACTCGCGCCGCGAAGCACCCGCGGTCAACGGCCTGGTGGTGTCCGGACTGGCGCAGATCGCAGCCGGTGCGCTGACCGGATTCCCGTACGCAGCAACCGTCTACAAGCCGGAGCTCCTGGCGAAGGCCGGGGTGCAAGCGCCCGGCCGCATCCGTCAGCTTCACCTCGACCTCATCATCATGGGAGGAATCGTCACGGCCGCCGGTCTTGCTCTGCCGCGGCTACCGCGCGCGATCTCGGTTCCCCTGGCCATCGGTTGCTGGACGAACGCGCTGGCCTTCGCGCCAGTCGCCATCCGGCCCTCCGTCGAGCACGCGAAGCCCTACCGCGCGGCGTTGGCGACCTCGTTCGTCACCACGACCGCCAGCTGGGTAGCGGTAGCCGGCATCGCCCTGCACCGCTGGTCGAACCGCAATAGGCAGCCGTCGCAGTCATGGTCGGCGCGGAGCACCAAAGGAGAGCAGGGAAGTTGAGTAAGAGGCGAGCTGTCATCGTCGGGGCGGGGATTGGCGGTCTGGCCGCTGGAATCGCTCTGCATCGGCGTGGGTGGAAGGTCAGCGTTCTCGAGCAGGCAGCCGAGTTGCGCGAAGTAGGAGCCGGGATCTCGCTGTGGCCGAACGCAGTGCGAGCACTGGACTTGCTCGGGTTGGGAGACCGGGTCCGCGGCCTGGGCGGAATCGAAGCTGCCGCGGGCTTCAGGGATTCCAGTGGCCGTTGGCTGTTCCGTTCTGACATCGCAGCCATCCGCGAGCGCTATGGCGACACGCTCATGATCCGCCGCCCGGATCTTCTCGAAATCCTGAGAAGCGCACTCCCCGTCGAGGCAGTCGTACTGGACGCCAGCGTACGCCAGGTAGTGCCTGGCGGACGGCAGGTGACCGTCACGCACACCCGAGGTGAGCACATCGGTGACCTGGTTGTCGGCGCGGACGGAATCCGCAGCACGGTTCGGGCGCATGTCTTTCCGGCCGCGAAGCCACCGGTTTACGCTGGTTACACCACCTGGCGTCTGATGACGCCCCCCTTGCGGATCCAGATCGAAGCCAGCGAGAGTTGGGGCCATGGCGAGCGGGTCGGGATCTTTCCACTCAGTGACGGCTCTATCTACTCCTACCTGACGGCCTCCGTCCCGCCCGATCTGCGCTACACCGATGACCACGCCGAGTTGCGGCGGCGATTCGGGCGATGGCATCAGCCGATCCCCGCGATGCTCGAAAGTGTCAGAAACGCGGAGATCCTGCGCCACGACATCTATCGGCTCCCGCCTCTTGATCGCTATGCCATCGGCCGTACCGTGCTGGTCGGCGACGCCGCCCACGCCATGACGCCGGACGTCGGCCAAGGCGGCGGGACCGCTCTCGAAGACGCTGTCGAACTCGCCGAGGTTCTCGATGAAATCGCAGACGTCGCTGCCGCGTTGGTTGCCTACGACCGCCGCAGACGCGGTCGCACGCAGGCGATAGCGCGCCAGTCAGCCTTGTTCGGTTCTGTCGCGCAATGGTCATTGCCGCCGTTGGCGATGTTGAGGAACGCCCTGCTCGGCCGGCTGCCGCCTGTGGTCCTGCTCCGCTCGTTGAAGCCGATGCTGAGTTGGCACACCTGACGTCGTCTCAGACTGCAACCTTGATCGCGCAGCCGCCATCAGTCTTGATCTGAGCTGTTGCCTGCAGCTTTGCTCCCGACGTCAGATCGAGTTTCGCGCCGCAGACCTGGCCGAGCGGCCCCAGGCCGTCCTCGCCCGTCGTTGGGCAGTCACCGGTACAAGGGCGGTGCCAGACGATCACGCGGTATACACCCGGCGGC
Organism: Kribbella sancticallisti; assembly: GCF_039530625.1. Lineage (NCBI taxonomy): Bacteria > Bacillati > Actinomycetota > Actinomycetes > Propionibacteriales > Kribbellaceae > Kribbella > Kribbella sancticallisti. The sequence goes on from NZ_BAAAOS010000054.1 coordinate 56,225, forward strand.
AGCGCCCGGGTGACTGAGATTGGCTGGCCAGGGTAGGCCTGCTCCAGTAGTGGTTTGGCGGTCGTGTCCTCGATCCTCAAGTACCACAGGGTGTTAGGGGGCGCCTTGCCTTCCTGTGTGACTGTGACGGTTCCTGCGGCGACTGTCGCCAATGCGGCAGTGGGCGGCGCTGCCGAGGGGACCGGTTCGCTGGCGGCAGTGGTGGGCGACGAGAGGGGCGACCCGCCGCAGCCGCCCGTGAGGAGGACGGCTGCGGCGGAAAGCACCAGTGCGAGACGGTTCACTTCGCCCAGGTGATCATGGTGACAGTGCTGCCGGTCTTGATGGTCGTCACGCCTTTCGTCCCGGACGCGGCGGCGGCCTTGTCGGAGTGGGAGTAGATCGAGGCGAGCTGGTTGAAGTCGTGGCTGTTGGGGTGCTGGTTGGTGCCCCAGTTGTTGGTGTAGTCCATGCAGGTGCCGAGGTTGGGATTGTTGAAGTTCTCGTCCTGGTGTGCCAGACCGTAGGTGTGGCCGACTTCCTGGCACATCACGCCTTGCCGCTCGGCCGCGGGGGCGCCGGACTCGTAGGTGTCATTGAGCTTCACGCTGCCTCGGCTGATGTGACCGCCGGACAGATTGATGGACGCCAGACCGGCCCAGCCGTTGTTTCCGTAGGTGTAGTTGCAGACGCGGATCTGGCCGGTGGCCATCGGGCAGGAACTCCGGGTGCTGGTCGACGTGCTGCCCGCGACGACTCCGCTTTGGATGTAGGGGCTGGCGTTCCAGTCATCCTTGGCGACAGTGAGGTTGCCTGACCAGTTCGAGGTGACGCTGGAGATCAGCGGCGCCGTGACCTGGCCGCTCCGTGACCAGTGGTAGGTACCCCAGGAGTGGCTGGCCTGGGCGGGGAGTGCAGCCGCGGCGGCCGTGACGGCGAGCAGTGCCGCGGCAGGGATCGTGAGGATGCGAAGGAGTTTCATTGGGCGGTTCTCCTTTGGACGGTTCTCGCGATGGGCGGTGCGAGAGTGTCCAGGAAGTTACTACTAGCCAGCATAGTAGACCAGGGCGCAGTGCAAAGGTTCTCCCTAGAGATCAGCGGGACTGGCGAAGGAATGCCCTAATCCGCGGCGCGGTGCTGCCATCGGCGCGTCAGTGCCAGGCGCTGCTGGTGAAGTTGGCGTCTACTACGCCGCATCGTTGAGAAGGCCACTCGATGCCCGCGGCCGCCAACGATCCACAGGGCTGGGGAAAGGCCGTGACGATCGCTCTCGCCTTGCTCGCTACGTCGTTGCCATGTGCGCCGTCGGCGCCACAGTGTTGCTGTCAGTTGGTTGAGGACAGGAGTGATTGGCACGCGTCGCTGCAGCGCTGGCACGCCTCGCTGCAGATCCGGCAATGCTCGTGCATCTCGGCGTGATGCCGGCACTCGTCGCCGCACGCCGTACACGCCTGGATGCAGGCCTGGAGCAGGGCTCGGGTGACGTCAGCATCGTATGCGGTGTGGCGTGACAGCACGCGAGACGCGGTCGCGCAGATATCAGCGCAGTCGAGGTCGGTACGGATGCACTTGCGTAGCGGATCCACGTCCAGCTCCGAGAGACACGCATCCGCGCAGGCGGTACAGGCCTGGGTGCATTCGAGAAGGGCCTCGACCGCATCAGCCAGGAGAGTCCGGTCGAGGTTGATCGCTGCTGGGTAGGACTTGATCATTTCCCGTACGGACATGGCTCCTTCACCTCTCCAGTTGGTGGCAACATTCGGTACCCCGACGGAAAATTGGTATTCGTCAGCCGACACTGCCGCGCCGGGTACCGGCGCCGGCGCGCTTACTGCGCGCCTGCTGGTCTTGCCGCCGCCATCCGTAGCGGGTCAAACCCTGAGGCTTGAAGACCGACAAAATCAGGATGACCAGCAGCATCGACAAACCCCCGATGGAGTGCGGGAGCGTGCCGGGGAGTTGACGGGGATCGGCCGCGAATTGCGCTGTCTCACCGAGGTAGCGCACGGTCTGGGTCTCGATGAGCAACACCACTGTGGCGATCAAGGTCAGCAGGAACTTCACCAGCACCCAGTAGTGCCGCACCAGACCCCACGGCGTACCGAGCGCGTTAACGATCCCGATGACCACCGACGCAAGCGCGAGCGGCACGATGACATATCTAGCCACCAAAGCCATCGCCGAGTAGGCGCCGCGAACGGCATCGAGGTCCAGGCTCGTCACAGTGGTGACATCCAGCGCGAGGTACGCGACCACTGAGCCTAGCCAACCAACCGACGTGGCCACGTGAGCTGTAAGTACGACCTTCCGTAGCCTCGGGGGCATGGTCACCGGTCGGCCGGGCCGGCGTGACCATCCGTAGCTGATTGGACCGCTGTGACGCTGAACGGCGCGGCGCCGGTGTGCCGGCCAGGGCCGTGGCCGTCTCCTGCGCCGCTGAGCTTCAACGCGATGGCCGCAAGGATCAGGACAGCCACCACGATCGCCGAAATCTTCACCCAGCGCGGGGCCTTCGGTGGTCCGGCGGCAGGTCGACGGTGAGGCCCCGGAGAAGCGGCGCTGCCAGGGTCGGGGTGCCGGGTCGGTTCGGTCATCAGATCTCTCCAATTTTGCGAGACACTATGTCTGTATAGAATCATACTGTCGCTCACATGTCGTCCTGTATGCTTCAAGGGTGCCGAAGCTGTGGAGCGAGACGATCGATACCCATCGCCGTACCGTCCGGGACGCGATCCTGGAGGCCGGCTGGGCTCTGGTGAGCGAGCGCGGGCTGATGTCTGTGACGATGACGCAGATCGCGGAGAAGGCAGGTATCGGCCGCGCAACGTTGTACAAGTATTTCCCGGACGTCGAAACGGTTCTGGCCGCTCAGCACGAACGACATGTCGCCGCACATCTCGAACAACTCACAGCCCTTCGCGAGCAACCTGGTGGCCCAGCTCAGCGGCTCAAAGCGGTTCTCGAGCGCTACGCGCTCATCTGCTATCACCGCGAGAAACATGGCACCGAAGAATTCGCAGCTCTGCTGCACCGGGGGGAACACGTTGCCCACGCCGAGCAGCAACTGACCGCCCTGTTCGAGGAACTGCTGGTCGAAGCTGCCGCCAGTGGTGAGCTGCGAGACGACGTCCCCGCGGAGGAGCTCGCCAGCTACTGCCTGCACGCGCTGGCAGCTGCCGGCGGTCTCCCAACTGAACAGGCGGTCGCTCGACTTGTCTCGATCACGCTGACCGGGCTGGGCCTGTCTGTCTGACACTGCTGCCTGCCGATGAGTATCCGCGGTCGAGCTGGGCTTTCTACTGCAGTCGCCTTTTCCAGCGCGGCACGGCCAGGGAAAGGGCCGCGATGATGGTCGCGGCGGCGGCGATGCTGGTTCCGATCCACAGCGGTCCGCGGTCCACGGCGGCCCCGGCGACCGCACTGCCGGCCGCGAAGCCGAGCCAGTTGGCTGTCGTCAAGGCGGCGAAGGCCTGGGACTGTGCTTGGCGCGGCGTGTGGTGGGCGATGAGGAGCGCCTCGATGGCATCTGCTGGTCCGGTTGCTGCGCCGGCCAGGAACAGCAGCGCGATGGAGATCGCTTCGCCGGGACCGGTGCCGATGGCCACGATGAGAACGCCGTACAGCGCCAGCGCGATCGCGAGTTGTGCTGGCAGCGATCGGGGCAGGGCCAGGCCGCCGTAGGTGAAGCTGGCCAGTACTCCGCCGCAGGCTATGGCCGCAATGAACGGCCCAGGGTTGAGGTTGAGGTGAGCAGCCTGTGCTATGACGCTGACCTGTAGGGCACCGATGGCGACTGCGCTAAGGACCACGACGGCCAGTACGTGCAGCTGCCGACTGTCGAGGGTGGTACGGCGAGAACGCTCGCAGCGAGGGGTGTCCCGGTTGGTCGCGTCGAGGGAGCGGACGGCCGGGGCTGCGCGAAGCCACCAGACGCCCGCAAGCGCGACGACGGCCGTGATTGCTACAGCCAGGATCGGCTGGGTGACGGCGACGACGCCTCCGACGATCAGTGGACCGACGACGAAGACCATCTCGGCGAACAGCCCCGAGATGGAGAAGAGCGCCCGCCGGCTGTCCGGATCGTCGTACACCGCGAAGACCTTCTTCGCGATTGCCGACGCAGGCGGCGTGCAAGATCCGGCAGCTGCGGCGGTCGCGATGAGGACAAATGCGGGAGCGTCGACGAGCGTGGCAATGATGTAGCCGGCGAATGCGCTGAACTGTGCGGCGCTCGCGACACCGAGTGTCCACGAAGGGCCACGGTGATCGACGACGCGGCCCCAGACGGGGGCGGTGAGGGCCACCGCGACGGAGTAGGCGCCAACGACGGCGCCGGCGATGGTGTAGCTGCCGGTGCTGTGCGTGGTGCTGGTGAGTAGGGACAGGTTCACCATCCCGGCCAGCAAATAGCAGACCAGAACGGCGCCGACCACGCGAGCGACACCGGGAACGGCCAAGGCGGTGCGGTAGCTGGCCAGCACGTCATTGCCCGCTGGTCGGATGCACGACGGGCTTGATCAGCGTGCCTGCCAGTACCGCGGCCACGCCGGTCAACGCGGCGGCGACGAGCAGCGCCAGGCTCCAGCCGTCGGTGATTGACTGCTTGGATGCCGGGACGTTGGCTCCGGTGGCTGCTGCGCTGCTGATGGTCGTCAGGACCGCCAGACCGAGTGCTCCTCCGATCTGCTGCGCGGCGTTGAACAACGCAGAGGCGATGCCCGAGTCGGCGGGGCCGGCGCTGGACATCGCAGCTGTGGTCAGCGGGACGAATGTCAACCCCAGCCCGAGGCCGGCGACGACCAGACCAGGCAGCAGGGTAGCGACATAGCTGGACGCGGGATCGATCCTGACGAGCAGTGTCAGTCCGAGCGCCACCAATGCTGCTCCGGCCGCAGACAAGCGCCCTGGACTGACCCGGTCGGCCAGCGCTCCGGAGATCCGCGCGGCGACAGCGATCGCGACAGTCATCGGGACGAACGCCAACCCGACGTAGACCGGGTCCTTGCCCTGAATCGTGGACAGGAACAGGCTGACGAAGAAGAACAGTGCGTAGATAGCGACACCCAGGATCAGACCCACGACATCAGCAACGACGACGGTCCGGCTGCCGAGGATGCCGGCCGGAACGAGCGGCGCTCGGCGAGTGGCCTGCAGGATCACGAAAGCCGCCAGGAGTATGACCGCAGCGAACAGGACGAGCAGTGTCCCGGCCGTCCACCCGTGGTCGGCAGCTCTGGTCAGGCCGTAGACCAGGAGAACCAGACCGCCGGTGGCCGTCATCGCGCCGGCTACATCGATCCTCGAGGTGCGTGCTCCGCCGGACCGGGGCAGTACCAGGACGCCGAGCGTCACGACGACGGCCACGATCGGAACGTTGATCCACAGCACCCAGCGCCACGACATCGCCTCGGTTACGACCCCACCCAGCACAGAGCCCAGCGCTGTGCCGCCGGCCGTCACGCCGGCCCAGATGCCGAACGCCAGCACCCGGCCGCGACCCGGCGCGAACACATCCATCACCAGGGCCATCGCCGCCGGTGCCATCATCGCCGCGCCGGCACCTTGCACAGCCCGCGCACCGACCAGGACCAGTTCGTCTCCTGCGGCCCCACCGGCCAGCGATGCGAGACCGAACGCCAGCGCGCCGAGCAGGAACATCCGGCGGTGCCCGAACCGGTCCGCGACCCTGCCTCCGACAAGCAACAGCCCACCGAAAGCCAGCGTGTAGGCGGTGATCACCCACTGCAGTTGCGCATCGGTGAACCTCAGCCCGTCACGAATTGGGCCTAGCGCCACGTTGACGATCGTCGCGTCCACCACGATCAGCAGCTGACTACCTGCCAGCACGCCCAGCGCCACCGCCGCGCGTGCACCGATCCGGCCCGGCGCTGCCGCGCTCGCCACCGCATCCACTCCTCGCTTGTTCACTCAACGAGCGTAGAGCGAAGAACCTCTTTCGGTCAACGCGTGTAGAGTGAAGCTGTGGTGGAGGATGAACGGATCTCGCGCGCCGAGCGGCGCCGTCGCACGGAGGAAGCGATCGTGGCGGCTGCGCGCCGTCAATTCGGCGAGCTGGGCTATGAACGGACAAGTATCCGTGGGCTCGCTTCCGAAGCCGGGATCGATCCGGCGCTGGTGATGCAGCTGTTCGGCAACAAGGAACAGCTCTTCTCGACGGCCGCTACCTCAGGCATCGATCTCCAAGCACTGACCAGTGCCACCGCCGACAACCTGGCCGAGGCGGCCGCGGCACATCTGTTCGCCGATTTCGAGGATCCCGAACGGCGTACCGCGGCCGAAGCGCTTCTGCGTAGCTGCCTCACCCACCCCGCAGCGGCTGCCGCGCTGCGCGAACAAGTCATGGCGCCGGCGCAGTCAGCCGTGGCCGCGACGATCGGCGGCGACGACAGCGAACTCCGCGCCGCCGTGCTGAATGCCTGCACCCTGGGGGTGACGATCGCCCGGTACCTCCTGCGCGATCCCGTCCTCGCCGATGCCGACCGCCAGGATCTGGAACGGGTACTACGGCCCGCCCTGGAGGCCGTCATCGCAGCGAACTCCAGAAGCTGACCGTTTCGCCAGAGCCTGGCGACCAGGCGAGGAACTCGGCGATGCGCGCAGGTCCGTATCTCTGTCGCCGACTGGCAACCACTGGGCCTGACCTCCGGCCTAATCGATGAGGCGGGCGGTGTAGCCGGTGCTGGTGATTGCGTCGTGGATGGCGGATGGATTGATGCCCGTTGAGGCGATCTCGACGGTGGTGCGGCCGGTTCTTACGTCGGTGCTGGATGAGGTGACGCCGGCGACGTCCTCGACGGCGTCGTCGACGAGGAGTCCGCAGCTGGAGCAGTGCATTCCGGTGACTTCGAAGATCAGTTCAGCCATCACGGTCACGCCCCCTGAAAGGCGATGCGGCCGCCGTACATGCCCATTCCGCAGCTGTAGCTGAGGGTGCCCGGCTTCGGGGTCCCGAGGTCGATGGTGGCTTCGCCCGTCGGCTCCAGGACGAGTTGCTTGTCCAGGTCGGGGACGACGAACGATCGCACGCAGCCGCCGGTCTTGTTGGTGGCGACAACCAGGGTGGTGGGGATCCCGGCCTTGGCTGTGACGATTTCGGGCAGGTATCCGTTACTGCGGGCCTGGATGATGACGAGCTGGCGGCCGTCGGGCGCAGTACGGACAGCGTCTGCCGGTACTGTGCTCGCCGCCGCAGTGGTAGCGCCATCTGGCCACCAGCCGCCGAGCCGGATGCCGGAGGTCAGCGTCCAGAGCGCAACCGCGAGGATGACGACACCGGTAGCGATGCTGAGCCTGCCCTGCCACAGGCGTGCGGCGGAGCGCAGGACGACGCCGATGACGGCGAAGAGTGGCCCGGTGCCCAGGATGAATCCCGCCATCACGGCCGCGCCTGCAACTGGTGAACCGGAGGTGATCGCCACGAGCTCCATGCTCAAGGTGACGCCGCAGGGGATGAGGATGGTGAGGAATCCCAGGATGGCAGGGGCGGTGGCGCTGCTGGATTTTGCGGATCTGCGGACGCGCTTGCCCCACGCTGCCGGGGGATGCGGGACGAGGCGACGTACGGCGGAAACTCCTAGCAGGTCCAGCGCGAAAAGCACCATCAGGACGGCTGCCGCTATCAGCAGCAATGCCTGTACTTGAGGACTTGGCTGGATCGCAGCGCCCACGATGCCGAGTGCTGCGCCCGGCAGACTATGGGAGATGAGCTTCGCGCCGAGGAAGGCGCCTACGGGAGCGAACGGGCCGACGTGCCGGTGGTTCTCGTCGGACAAAGCGTCGTGGCGGCGAGTGACAGCACTGGCAAGCAGACCGCCTTGGACTGCGGCGCAGGAGGCGCCACCCGCGAGGAGACCGGTGGTGAGGCCCGTGAGGAACAAGGTCATGGAACTAGCCATCAAGCAGGATCCTTCTGTGTGCCGCGGGTACTGGTCGCCGCGGTGATATGGAACGAGGCAGGTGAGACAGCACCCACGAGGGATGCTGACTAACCTGCTAGGTCCGATTCACACAGAGCTGATGAATGTCGGGTGGTCTAGCCGCCGGCTGGTCAACACGAACAGGACACGTAGGGGCCACCAGCGTGGCGGTAGTCGCGTTGACGGAGAGATCTCCGAGCGGCGCAGACGCTGACCCGCCGTCCGGCGTGGCCGGGTGACACTGCTGGCTCGTGTCCATGCAGTGGCCGGTGGTCTCGCTTCCGTGATGATCGGCGAGGCCCATCGCCGGCTCGCCGTGCTGTTCCATCCCTGCCATCGTTGCCATTGGCGCCGAGGAGTCTTGGTGCGAGGGCGACCAGCCGATACCCGCAAAGCAGGCCAAGGTCAGTAGGCAGGCCACGACCGCCCAGCGAGCCTGAGCCGATACCCCCGCCGCCGACATACCTCAAATCGTAGATCAGCCGGATGCTCGGACCTCAACTGGTCCCGGTGAGAGGCGTCCGGAGGCGACCACCGCACGGGAGACATGCCACGGGAGGCGGTTGGCGAGCCGATCAGCTCACAGCGTTTGCGTCGGTGGCCGGGACGAGTTCGGCGATAAGGGCGCGGACCCTGGAGTCGATCTCGTCACGGATCGGCCGGACGGCGTCGATGCCCTGGCCCGCTGGGTCGTCGAGTTTCCAGTCGAGGTACCGCTTGCCGGGGAAGTAGGGGCATTCGTCGCCGCAGCCCATGGTGATGACGACGTCGGAGGCTTTGACGGCGTCGTCGGTCAGTGGCTTGGGGAACTCTTGGGAGATGTCGAGGCCGAGCTCTGCCATGGCTGCGACGACCGCTGGGTTGAGTTGGTCGGCGGGCTGGGAGCCGGCTGACCGTACGACGACGCGTCCGGCGGCGTGGTGGTCGAGCAGGGCAGCGGCCATTTGGGAGCGGCCGGCGTTATGGATGCAGACGAACAAGACCTCAGGCGTTGTCTCGGACATGGCGATTTCTCCTTGCGGGGAAGGTGGATCAGTTGACGGTGTCGGGGTAGAAGCGGCGCTTGGCCCACAGGGACACGTAGACCAGGGCGACCAGGACGGGAACCTCGATCAGTGGACCGACGACGCCGGCGAGGGCTTGGCCGGAGGTGACGCCGAAGGTGCCGATGGCAACGGCGATGGCGAGCTCGAAGTTGTTGCCCGCTGCGGTGAACGCGAGGGTTGCGGTCTTCGCGTAGCCGAGGCGCAGTTGGTGGCCGAGGGCAAACGAGCCTCCGAACATGATCACGAAGTAGGCCAGCAGTGGCAATGCGATCCGTACGACGTCGAGTGGTGCGCTGGTGATCGCGTCGCCTTGCAGTGCGAACAGCATGACGATGGTGAACAGCAGTCCGTACAGGGCGACCGGCCCGACCTTGGGCAGGAACCGTGACTCGTACCAGTCGCGGCCGCGCGTCTTCTCGCCGATCGTGCGCGTCAGGTAGCCGGCCAGCAGCGGAATGCCGAGGAACACCAGCACGCTCAGCGCGATGGCGCCGATCGAGAACTCCGCACTGGTGGTCTCCAGCCCCAGCCAGCCGGGCAGGGTTTGCAGGTAGAACCAGCCGAGTCCGGCGAAGGCGATGATCTGGAAGACGGAGTTGATGGCGACCAGTACGGCGGCCGCTTCGCGGTCTCCGCAGGACAGGTCGTTCCAGATCAGCACCATGGCAATGCATCTCGCCAGCCCCACGATGATCAGGCCGGTGCGGTATTCCGGCAGATCGGGCAGCAGCAGCCAGGCGAGCGCGAACATCAGTGCCGGGCCGAGCACCCAGTTCAGCACCAGGGAGGCGATCAGGAGTTTGCGGTCGCCGGTCACGCGACTGGTTTCGGTGTAACGGACCTTGGCCAGCACCGGGTACATCATCAGCAGCAGCCCGATCGCTATCGGCAGACTCACCGAACCGACCTTCACCGCGTCGAGCGCGTCGTCCAGACCGGGGATGATCCGGCCGAGGAGCAACCCGAGCGCCATGGCGGCAATGATCCAGACCGCCAGGTAGCGGTCGAGGAAGGACAGCTTCGCGACGACGGCGCTGTCGGTGGGCGTGGTGGCAGTGTCGGTCACGCGGTGACTCCCGGCTTCTGGTCGACGAGTTCGGCGAGCAGGGTCTGGACGCGGGTGTCGATGTCGTCGCGGATCCGCCGTATCGCAGCGGGGCTCTGTCCGGCGGGGTCGTCGATTGCCCAGTCGTAGTACCGCTTTCCTGGCAGGACCGGGCATGCGTCGCCGCAGCCCATCGTGACCACGACGTCGGCGGCGCGGACGACGTCGTCGGTCAGCGGCTTGGGGTAGGCCTGGTGAAGGTCGAGACCGAGCTCAGCCAGCGCGGCGGCGACCGGCGTCTCGATGTCTGCGGCGGGGTGAGACCCTGCCGACCGGACAGTCACAGCACCGGCAGCGTGGTGCGCCAGTAGAGCGGCAGCCATCTGGGAGCGCCCCGCGTTCGCGACACACAGGAACAGCACCTGCGGGACGGGGCTGGCGATCGCGCCCTTGGCGTGGGCCAGCGCCGCGAGCCGGTCGCTGGCAAAGTGTTCGGCCAGCGCCGAAAGGTGTCGGTGGACTCTGGCGGTGCGGTAGAGCGCGACGTAGGACTCGTGGACGACCCGGTCGACAGTCTCGGGACTGAAGATGCCGGTGTACTTGTCGGCGAGCCGCTCAGCGGCCCGACCGAGCACCATGTCGGTGTCGAGCAGTGCGAGTTCCTCAGCAGATGTGGGCATGACGGTTTCTCCCAGGTGAGGGCGGCGGTGAAACGAGGCAGCAGGCGGCGCTGTTGGGCTTAGCGGGCCAGCGCGGTGGTCTCAGGTACGGACAGCAGGGTGGAGATCCACTGCTGACGCTCCGGCAGCGGCCAGTAGTAGACCCACGTGCCGCGGCGCTCGCAGTCGACGAGCCCGGCCTCACGCAGTACCCGCAGGTGGTGAGAGATCGTCGGGCCCGACACGTTGAAGTGCGGGGTGATGTCGCAGACGCAGACCTCGGCGCCGGCCGAGGCGATGATCGACATCAGGCGCAGCCGGATCGGGTCCGACAGCGCCTTGAAGACCGCCGCACCCTCGGTCGCCGTGGCCTCGTCGAGAGCCGCGACCGAGATCGGCGTACAGCAGCCACCGCTGCGGCTGGTGGAGACGTCTTGTTTCGACATGTGTCTATCTTGACTTCTGTCTAAGCAAGATGCAAGGTGGGGATCGCTGTTTAGATGAAGATCAACTTAGTGCCCGGCCGGATGACCGGCCGTAGGCACGAGAGGGGCAGTCATGGTGAAGCTCATTCGGCGGCTCAGCCGTCGCGGGAGCGTGGAGTTCTGCGAGTCGTGCAGCGAGGTCTGTACCGCTGCGTGCCGCTCGCGAGCTCACCGCGACCGGATCCGCGCCAGCCACACCTACATCCAGTTCCCCCACTGACCGCCCGACGCGAAGGACACGATCATGGCTACCGAGACCACCCCCACGCCCGTCGGCGGCTTCGCCGGTGACCCGGCGCAAGCGTTCACACCCCCTTCGGCGGGCAGCTGCTGTGGAAGTTCCCCGACCGGGCAGGCCGCTGCCGAGTCCACCGGCGGCTGCTGCGGTACCGACACCGCGGTCGCTGCCGGCTCGTGCTGCGGATCCGAGCCGGCCACGGACAAGACGGCCTCTGGCGGGTGCTGCGGATGAGCACCGCGTCGCCCAGGCCGCTTGCGGCTGAGGCCGCCGCTGCCCGTGGCGGCGCTTCGGCCGAGGCCATGCTGGCCACGGTCCACGAACTCGCCTCCGACCACTACTCGGGCCGCCGGATCGGTACGCCGGGCGGCCAAGCCGCCGCGCTGTGGCTCGCCGAACAACTGCGCAGCCTGGGCGCCGCAGTCACCCTCGACAGCTTCGAGGCAAGTGGCGTGAAGGAACTGCAGGCAACGCCCACACTGACCGTCGGGCACCGGCAACTCGTCCATCGGCGCGACTTCGCTGAGCATCTCAGCTCTGCCGAAGTGACGGAACCGAGGTCAGGTCCGCTCTCGTCGGCCGACGCCGATTCGTGGCGCGGTGGCTGGATCGCTGTGACGGCGGCTGACGTGGAAACGGTGGCCAGAGCCGAGGCCGAGCAGGCCGCCGGCTTGCTGGTACGGCGCGGTGTCGACGAGGCGGGTTGGATGCCGAAGATGATCGCCGGTCCGCCGATGGGCCAGGTTGCGATCTTGTCGGTGCGCACCGAATTGCATGCCGAATTGGCCGGCAGCGCTGGTGCGATGGTGACGGCGTCAGCGCCGATGCGTACTGTCACCACGACCGGGACCAACGTGTGCGGCGTATTCGGTGAACCGCTGCCGGGCGGTGTTGCGGTGTTGCTGACGGCGCATTTCGATGGGGTGGGTGACGACCCGCTGCTGCGGCATCCTGCGGCGGGGGACAACGCCTCGGGCGTGGCTGTCGTTCTTGAAGCCGCTCGGTTGCTCTCGCCTCGCCTGTCGGGTGGCGTCGGGCTGGCGGTCGCGCTGCTCGACGGTGAAGAGGTCGGTGCCCGCGGTTCGGCGCATCACGCACCGCAGGTGGCTTCCGGCACGTACGTGATCAACGTCGACGGCGCAGCGCAGCTCGGTGCTGCTGCCGCGGTCGAGGCGGGTGGACCGGCTGAGCCTTTACTGGCTGCCGTTGACCAGGCAGGCCGTCTGACCGGTGTACCGCTGCAAGCCGGTGCGATGGCCTCGGACAACCGCCGCTACGCAGCCGTCGGCTTGCCCGCGATCGGTATCGGCATGGGAATGCCCGGTTATCAAACGACCGCCGAGACCCCCGACCGGGTCGAAGGGCGCACCCTCCTCGCCGCGACAGATCTCGTCACGGCGACCGTGAATCAACTCGTCAAAAACTCTGCACAGCTTGGAGAAACACCATGAGCGTCACAGCTTCCGACCTTCCGGTCGTGGTCATCGGTGCGGGCCCGATCGGCCTGGCCGCTGCCGCGCACCTGGCCGAACGCGGCCTCGACTTCGTCGTCCTCGAGTCCGGCCCGAGCGTCGCCGCCGCGATCGACGAATGGCGGCACGTGAAGCTGTTCAGTCCGTGGCGCTACGACATCGACAGTGCCGCCCGCCGGCTCCTCGAGCAAGCCGGTGGTTGGACCGAACCGAACCCCGGCACCCTGCCTACCGGCGGCGACCTGATCGACTCCTACCTCGCGCCGCTGGTCAAGACTCCGCAGCTGAGCGACAAGATCCGCTACAACTCGCCGGTCGAGGCGGTGACCCGGGTCGGGTTCGACCGGATCCGCACCGCAGGTCGCGAAGACGCGCCATTCCTCGTCCGCCTGGCGGACGGCTCCGAGCTGCTCGCCGCGGCCGTGGTCGACGCGGCCGGCACTTGGCGGCGCCCCAACGTGCTCGGCGGTTCGGGCATCCCGGCCCGCGGGGAGGCCGCTGCTGCGGCTCACATCTCCCGCGCGCTGCCCGACGTGCTGGGGCGTGACCGCGAGCGGTTCGCAGGCCGTCGTACGGCGGTCGTCGGGGCCGGTCACTCGGCCGCGACCACGCTGTTGGATCTCGGTGAGCTGGCCGAGCAGGTCCCGGGTACGGAGATCGTGTGGGTGGTGCGTGGTGCGGACCAGGCTCGCACGTACGGCGGTGGTGACGCCGACGAACTGCCTGCCCGCGGGGCCCTCGGCTCCCGTGTGCACGACCTCGTTCAGGCCGGCCGGGTCGAGCTCGTCAGCAGCTTCCGGATCGAGGCCATCGAACAGGCCGGTGATGGCCGCGTCGAGCTGGTCGCCGGTGAGCGGCGCGTCCTCGCGGACACAGTCGTGAACTCGACCGGGTTCCGCCCCGACCACGATGTCGTCGGCGAGCTGCGCCTGGACCTCGACCCGGTCCTCGGATCCACCCGCGCACTCGCACCACTGATCGACCCCAACCAGCATTCTTGCGGAACAGTCCCTCCGCACGGTGTCGACGAGCTCGCGCACCCCGAGCCGGGCTACTACGCCGTGGGCGCGAAGTCCTACGGCCGTGCGCCGACGTTCCTGCTGGCCACGGGCTACGAGCAGGCCCGCTCCGTGGTCGCCGGCCTGGCCGGCGACTGGGACGCGGCCCGCGACGTACAGCTCGACCTGCCAGAGACTGGCGTCTGCTCCTCCAACCTTGCCGACAGCTCGTCCAGCGACGATGCCGCCGGAGGATGCTGCGGCCCGGCACCTCAGGTAGTCGCGCTCTCCGCCCCGGCGGGCCGTGGTCTCGCTACCGGTATCGCCGGTGGCCTGCTCACCGTCATCGACACCAAGCCCGCCACCGACTCGGGCTGCTGCAGTTGATCGAACCCGCTACGGCCGTCACCTCCAGCCCGGCCAGGGCAGGGGGTGGAGGCCGTTCCGGTGTGCCACGCCGCCTGGTCGCAGCGCTGGCCGTGACGCAGACAGTCGGGTACGGCGTCCTGTACTACGCGTTCAGCGCGCTGCTCGGCCCGATGAGCCGCGACCTGGGCATCTCCACCGCGACCGCGGCCGGCGCGCTCACCACCGCCGTACTCGTCACCGGGTTGATGTCGGTACCGGTCGGGCGGTGGCTCGATGCTCGCGGCGGTCACGCGCTGATGACGACGGGTGCTTCGGTCGGCGCCGCCGCTGTCGTGGCCTGGTCGCAGGTGCAGACCGTGGCGCAGCTGTACGTCGTGTTCGCGGTCATCGGTGCCGCATCGGCGACGGTGCTGTACGAACCGGCCTTCGCCGTCGTCATCGCGGTCACCGCGCCGGCATCCCGCACCCGTGCACTCCTAGGAATCACCCTGGTCGCCGGATTTGCCAGCTCGATCTTCATCCCGCTCGCCGGTCAGTTGCTCGAGGCCACCACTTGGCGCCGCACCTTGCTGATCCTCGCCGCCGGGTACGCGGCTCTCGCGATCCCGTTGCACGCGGTCGCACTCCGCCGTACCGGCCCACGCCACCGCACTCCGGTTCCGAAGCGAACAAGAGCCTCAGCGCTGCGTGACACCGGATTCTGGTTACTCGCGGCCGGGTTCGTGTTGCACTCCGCAGCGCTCGCCACCATTGCCGTGCACCTCGTGCTCTACCTGATCAGCCTCGGCCACCCGCCTGCGGTCGCCGCAACGCTGGCCGGGCTACTCGGTCTGTTGTCGGTGACGGGCCGGATCGTGACGAGCTTGTCACTGTGTTGGTTGCCGATGGCCACCATTGCCGGGATCGTGCTCGTCGTCCAAGGCGCCGCGATTTCGCTGCTGCCGTTCACCGGCAAGCACCTGGCCGGCGCAATCGCTTGTCTGGTCCTGTTCGGGCTCGGCTTCGGCGTCGCCTCGATCGCCACCCCAGCGATCCTGCTCGACCGCTACGGCTCCCACGGCTACGCCACCACCGCAGGAACCCTGGCCACCCCCGTCATCATCGCCAAAGCCTGCGCACCGCTCGTCGGCGCCGTCCTGGCGGGCGTCGCCGGATACCGCCCCGTCATCCTCACCGTCGCCGCCGCTTGTATCGCAGCAGGCCTGTTCATCGCGGCATCTCGACGCGTACCGTCGCCGAACCGTGCCTAGCCGCGCCGCAACTGTCGCGCCAAAGCACGCATGACGAATCGGGCATCGCGATGTACCCCGCGCAACGTGTTCGACGAGAACGACCGCTGGAACTCCACCCCCAGGTAAGCCAGCCGGGGATGCGTCGTCGACATCCCGCGCCGGTGCAACGGCAATCCGTCCGCGGTCAGCGCGCCCAGATCGCGCAGGTACGGAAGGTGCGGGCGGTAGCCGGTCGCGAACAGAACCGCGTCGACCGGTTTATGCTCACCGCCGGGCCACACGACCCCGTCGGCGTCGTACGCGGTGAACATGTCACTCCGCGGCAGCTCACCGGACTCGATCGCAGCCTGGTAGATCCCGGTATCCAGCACCGGCGTACCGCTGAACAACCGCGCCAGCACTGCCGGTGGGAGCAGGTCGAGCCTCAGCCAGTCCAGCCAGAAGTGGATGTCGCGTCCGCCACGAACCTGCGGCAGGAATTGCACCGGAGCCCTGGTCGCCAGCGTCACATCCGCCACGGCCGCAAGCTCGTAGGCGACCTGAACCGCGGAGTTGCCGCCACCGACCACCACGACCCGCCTGCCTTCGTATGGCTGCGCCGATCGGTAATCCGCCACGTGCAGCGCTTCACCGCCGAACGACTCCTGACCTGGGATCACCGGCACCAGTGGGTTGCCGAACGAGCCCGACGCGGCAATCACAGCCGCCGCCTGCACGGTCTCACCACCGGCCAGGTGTACGTCGAGTCCGTCGCGGGACTGCGTGACGCCGGCAACCGTCGTACCGGTCCGAATCTCTGCATCCAGGCTCGCGCCGCACTTGTCCAGATGCTCCGCGACCTCATCGCGCACCGGATACCGATCCGGATCGCCACCAATCGGCATCCCCGGGAAGCCGCTGAAGCGAGCAGGTGAGAACAACGTCAACGAGTCGTAGTACAACGGCCACGACCCGACCGTGCGCTCACCCGCCTCCAGCACCAACGGCCGCAACCCGGCGTCCAACGCCGCCCGAGCCCCAGCTAGGCCCGACTGCCCGGCGCCCACGATCACCACTGATTCAGAGGTAAGAGACATGCAGCAAACGTACCATTATATTCTAATATGGTGGTACGTAGGTATGACGCTAGGCTGGACGCAACGGGAGGAGTGAGCGATGGCTGCACGCAGCAAAAGTGAAGCGCAGTCCTGTGCTGCGACCGAGCCAGTCGAGCTGGCTGCCGCGACTCACGACTTCCTCAAGGCGCTGGCCAGCCCCACCCGGCAACGCATCATGCTGCTGTTCGCCCGCGGCGCCGAACTTTCGGTCAATGAAGTCGCCGAGCATGCCGGCGTCAGTCAGTCGGCAGCCTCTCAGCAACTCGACCTCCTCCGCCGCGGAGGAATCGTCACCTCCCGGCGCGACGGCAAGGCTGTCCTGTATCGCGCAGACAAGCAAGGAAGTGCTGCAGCGCTAGCGGACCTCCAGGCCTATCTCCAGAGCTGCTGCTGACAGTAGTGCCCTGACATCCCGCTTGACGGGGTCAGCGAAGCAAGCCGTCCCGTCTCAGCTCAAGCCTTGAACCGCCCGGCATGCCGTGGCGCTCGGGGCCGGTTCCTCGGCCCGGGCCAGTTCTAGCGCTACCAGCGCGAGGAGATAGGGACCCAGCTTGGCCACGATCTCAGTGTTGCTCTAGGCAAGCTTCGGCCTGACGCGCGAGCGTGTCAGGCCGATTGTGCCGCTGAATCGCTGCCTGCTTCGGGTAGGTCGCGGTCGAGGTGGTCGGCGTGGAACAGTGCCTGGTCGAGCAGACCCTTCACGTGATCGTCGGCGGCCGAGTAGTACACGAAAGTGCCTTCCCGGCGGCCTTTCACCAGGCCGGCCAGGCGAAGCTTGGCCAGGTGTTGACTCACCGCGGCCGGGGCGGCGCCGGCGAGCTCGGCCAGGCACGCTACCGACGACTCGCCCTGCAGTAGCGCCCATAGCACCTTGATCCGGGTCGGGTCGGCCATTAGCCGGAACGACTCAGCGGCCAGGTGGACCTGCTCTTCGTTCGGCATCTCGAAGTTCTCGATCGACGAGTGCATCCGCCCATACTACGACCCATCCGCTTACTTGCGTATATGCATGTGTGCGCAGGTAGCATGTGCAGGTGACCCTAGACATCAGAGCCGCAGCGGTCGGCGGCGAGACCTCGGTTTCAGCTCGGACAGCGATCGGGGGCGGTTGGTGGCGCAGCGCCTGGACGCTGCCCGAGGTGCGCTGGGCGAGCGCCGCGACGGTCTTGTTCCTGGCCGGGCTGGTCGTCGACCTGGCCGGCGGACCGACGTGGGTCTACTGGTCGCTGTTCTTGGCCTGCTACGTTGCGGGCGGTTGGGAACCGGGCTGGGCCGGGCTACAGGAGCTGCGGAACAGGCGACTCGACGTCGACCTGCTGATGGTCGCGGCAGCGATCGGCGCCGCGTCGATCGGGCAAATCCTGGACGGCGGTCTGCTGATCGTGATCTTCGCGACCTCCGGCGCGTTGGAGGCGGTCGCGACCAAACGCACCGAGGATTCCGTACGTGGACTGCTCAACATCGCACCCGACACCGCCACCCGCGTCGCAACCGCAGATGCCGTCGGGGCAGTGGAAGAGACCGTCCGGGTCGCCGACCTGGCCGTCGGCGACGTCGTGCTGGTGAGGCCAGGCGAGCGGATCGGTGCCGACGGGACCGTGCTCGAGGGTGCCAGCGAGGTCGACCAGGCCACCATCACCGGCGAGCCATTGCCGGTCGACAAAGCCAGCGGCGACGAGGTGTTCGCCGGTACGCTCAACGGCACCGGCGCGCTGCGGATCCGGGTCGACCGCCCGGCCGCGGAGTCGGTGGTCGCCCGGATCGCCGGACTGGTCGAGGAAGCCGCCCGGACCAAGGCCAAGACACAGTTGTTCATCGAGAAGATCGAGCAGCGGTACTCGATCGGCATGATCACCGCGACCGTCGCCCTGTTCGTGAGCCCGCTGCTGTTCGGGCAACCGGTCACACCGACACTGCTGCGGGCAATGACGTTCATGATCGTCGCCTCACCCTGCGCCGTCGTCCTCGCAACCATGCCGCCGCTCTTGGCCGCGATCGCCACCGCCGGCCGCCACGGCGTGCTGGTGAAGTCGGCGGTGGTCATGGAGCAACTCGGCGCGACCACGCAGGTCGCGATCGACAAGACCGGGACCTTGACCGCGGCACACCTCACCTCGCCGAGATCCGGCTCCTCGAGAACGTCCCGTTCACCCGCGACGAAGTGCTTGCGATCGCCGCCTCGGCCGAGCACCCCAGCGAGCATCCGCTCGCAGCCGCAGTCGTGTCAGCCGCCCGCGCAGCCGGACTCACCCTGACACCCGTCGAGGCGTTCATTGCGGCCGCAGGCCTCGGCGTCACCGCCACGATCGACGGCCGGCAGGTACAGATCGGCGCCCCAGTGTCACTCCTGATCGGACGGGTCGGACAGGTTCAGGCGGCCCGCTCGACGGTCGCCGAGGTGCAAGGGGCAGGAGCGACCGCGGTCGTTGTCCTGATCGACGGCAAACCGATCGCAGTCCTCGGCATCGTCGACCAGCTCCGCCCCGAAGCGGCCGCAGCCGTCGAGCAACTGACCCAGCTGACAGGCAAGTCGCCGGTGCTGCTCACCGGCGACAACGCCACGACCGCCGCTCAGATCGCCGCAGCGGCAGGCATCACGAGCATCCATGCCGAACTGATGCCCGACGGCAAGGTCACCGCAGTCCGCGAACTCCAAGCTGCCGGCGAACGCGTCATGGTCGTTGGCGACGGCATCAACGACGCGCCAGCCTTGGCCGCAGCGCACGTCGGCATCGCCCTGGGCGGTGCCGGATCCGACCTGACCCTGCAGACCGCCGACGCGGTCATCGTCCGCGACGACCTGAACGCCATCCCCGCTGTGATCGCGCTATCGCGCCGGGCACGCCGGGTCGTGACCGCGAATCTGGTCATCGCGGCAGGCTTCATCACCGTTCTGGTGATCTGGGACCTCGTCGGGCACCTGCCGCTGCCACTGGGCGTCGCCGGACACGAAGGCTCCACCGTCGTCGTCGGCCTCAATGGACTGCGGCTGCTCCGCGACGCCGCCTGGAACCAAGCGCGTGCCGCCAGTGAGCAATGACGTTCAGCTCTCGTCCCACGGCCTCACACACTTCGCTTGGCCGATGTTCGTCTGACGAGGCACCCGCCAGTCAGTAAGAACCTCGGGAAAGCTGCGGCCGCCCGAAGGGGTGAGCTGATCTGAGATGGTCAGGCGAGGAATTCGGTGATGCGCTCCGTCCATGTCGCCACGTCGGCGGCGGTGGCGGAGACGTGGAGTTCGGCGTTGGGCAGCTGGTCGCGAAGCTTATGGGCGGTGGAGACGGGGTGGAGCGGGTCGGTGTCCCACGCGAGGATCAGCGTCGGCTGGGTGATTGTTGCGACCCTGTCTTGTGCGGGGAGGTCGGATCGGCTGATGCCTGTGAAGACGCTGGCGAGTAGTTCGTCGTCGATTGCCGGTGTGAGTTCGAACTTGGGGTAGTCGTCGAAGATGGGTAGTGGGTCCGCGGCGGCCCATTGCTCTCGCCAAGCTGCGGGGCCTTGTGACTCGATCGTGGCGGCGATGTCGGAGTAGACGTGCTGGGCGAGTGGTGCGTCGTCCCAGGCGGCGGGCGGGATCATGAGCACGAGGCGCCGGAACAGGTCCGGTTGGGCGATCGTGGCGCGCAGGGCGGTGTCTGCTCCCAGGGACGATCCAGTGAAGTCGATCGGCTCGTCGATGCCGATCGCATCGACCAGTGCCAGCAGGTCTTGGCCGAAGTTGTCGAAGGTGTAGTCGGCGGCGATCGGTCGGCCGGTGGATTCGCCGTGGCCGCGGGCGTCGTAGGTGAGCAGGCGCCTGCCGTCACCCAGGGCGTCGAGGTCGAGCAGATCGAGGCGCCGCACAGCATCGCGGCTCAAGGGCACGCCGTGCGCATAGGCCAGGGGCGACCCGGTCCCGGAGTACTGGTAGGCGATCGTTGCGCCGTCGCGGTCGAAGTAGCTGTCGGTGGGCATCTCTCGTCTCCTCGCAAAGGCAGGTGATCTGGTGCGCCCCGGCCCGGCTGCGCGAGCCGGGCCGGAGCAGGTAGTGCAGTTCAGGCGTGGGCCAGTTGGTAGCCGGCGCCCTCGATGGCGGCGCGGACCTCGTCGTCGGCCGGCGGGGTGCTGCTGTGAACGGTGACCGTGCCGGCGGCGACGTCGACATCGACGGAGGTGACGCCGTCGAGCTTGCCGATGCTGGTGCTGACCCGGCCGGCGCACCCGCTGCACGTCATACCGGCGACGTGGTAGGTCGCGGCGGTCGTCGCCTCAGCGGTTGATGGTGCGGACTCGATGTTGACGGTGCCGCAGTTGCAGTCGGTGCACATGATGTTCCTTTCCTGAATCAAGTGGTCGGGGGTCAGCTGTCCGGGGTCAGGCGGACGCGGCGCAGGAGCTGGGCGTTGGCGGCGACGACGATGGTCGAGGCCGACATCAGTACGGCGCCGATGGCAGGGCTGAGCGTGATACCGGCCCAGGCCAGCACGCCGGCCGCGAGCGGGATCGCGACGACGTTGTAGCCGGCGGCCCAGGCGAGGTTCTGGATCATCTTGCGGTACGACGCCTTGGACAGCCGGATGATGCCGGTGACACCACGCGGATCGGAGGAGGCCAGCACGACGCCGGCCGATTCGATGGCGACGTCGGTGCCGGCGCCGATCGCGATACCGACGTCGGCGCGGGCCAGCGCGGGTGCGTCGTTGACGCCGTCGCCGACCATCGCCACGGTCAGGCCGCGGGCCTGCAGTTCGAGGACTGCTTTGTCCTTGTCGGCGGGCAGGACTTCGGCGAAGACCTCGTCGACGCCGTCGCGGAAACCGAGGTCGGCCGCGACGGCCCGGGCGACCGGTTCGGCATCGCCGGTAATCATGACGATCTTGCTGATACCGATCGCGCGGAGCTGCTCTACGGCCTCGCGGGCCTCCGGTCGTACTTCGTCCTCCAGCGCGATCGCGCCGGTCGCCACCGACGTGGATCCCCCGACGTGCAGGAGGTAAAGCACTGCGGCTCCCCGGCCGGACCACTCTTCGGCCCGGTCCCGCAGAACGCTCGGTACGGTGGCGTCGAGCTCGCGCAGGAGTGCGGGCCCGCCAACTGCATACGTCGTGCCGTCGATCGTGGCCTGGACGCCTCGGCCGGTGAGCGACTTGAATTCACTTGCCTTGGCACGGTCCCCGCGCTGGTCGGCGGCCGTGACGATCGCGCGGGCCAGTGGGTGCTCGCTGTCCGCCTCGACAGCACCGGCAATCCGCAGTACTGCCTGCTCGTCGATGCTGTCTCCGGCGACGCCGGTGACGACGTGTTCTCCCTTGGTCAAGGTGCCTGTCTTGTCGAACAGCACCGCGTTCACGGTGCGCATCCGCTCCAGTGCCAGCCGGTCCTTGACCAGGATGCCCGCCTTCGCGGCGACCGCGGTAGACAGTGCGATCACCAGCGGGATGGCCAGCCCGAGGGCATGGGGGCAAGCGATCACCAGAACGGTGACCGTACGCACGACGGCCTCGTTGAGAGTGCCGAAGACCGACCAGGCGATGAAGGTGATCAGGGCTGCGGCGGTGGCGATGTAGAACAGCATCGCGGCGAACCGGTCGGCCAGGACTTGGGCGCGTCCGCTGGACTGCTGTGCCTCGGAGACCAGTCGCTGGATACCCGCGAGCGCTGTGTCCTCGCCGACGGCGTCGACCCGGACCCGGATCGCGGAATCGGTCGCAACTGTCCCCGCGACCACCCGGTCGCCGGACGACTTGGCGACAGGTCGGGACTCGCCGGTGATCATCGATTCGTCAAGCTCCGCTGCGCCCTCGACGATTTCGCCATCGGCCGGCACCCGGGCACCGGACCTCACCAGAACGACATCGCCGATGCGGAGATCGGAGACCGGGACGGTCTCGACGCCGTCGTCGGTGACCCGGTCGGCGTCATCGGGCAACAGCGCGGCCAGCGCCGCCAGCGCCCCTTGGGCCTGGCCGATGGCCTTCATCTCCTGCCAGTGACCCAGCAGCATGATCGTGACGAGCGCGGCCAGCTCCCACCAGAAGTCCAGGTCGAACAAGCCGAGACTGGTGGCCAGCGACGCGACGTACGCAACGGTGATCGCCATCGAGATCAGCAGCATCATGCCCGGCGCACGGTCGCGCGCCTCGCGGACGCCGCCGACCAGGAACGGCCACCCGCCGTACAAGAACACGAACGTGCCCAGCACCGGCCCGACCCAGCTCATGGCGGGGAAGTCCAGCGAGTACCCGAACCAGTCCATCACCATGTGGCTGGTCGCCACGATCGGCAACGTCAGCAGCAGGCTGAGCCAGAACTTCCGGCGGAAGGCCTCCGGGTCGTGACCCGCGTGCTTGTCATGTCCTCCGTGACCACCATGATCGCCGTGTGTCGGCGATGCGGTGTGTCCGGATGGGTGTGGGCCGCCAGGGGCAGCCGCGGAGACATGGTCATGATGGTCGGCGTGATGCTGGCCGCCGTGTGGGTCGGTCGGCTGGGACTTGCTGGCCCGGGCCATGATGGATCCTCTCGAATGAACTCGCTCGTTGTCAGTTGCTGGCGCGGCCGGGCAGGTGCCGTGTGGCCCAGCCTGGCAGCTCGTGGAGGGTTTGGTCAGCCGGCCACCCCGGTGGATGCGTGCAGGCGAACGTCGGCTCGGGCGAGGACGGCGAGCAGGAATCCCGCGAGCATGGTGAGGACAATGACACCGGCCCACATCTCCACGCCCCATCTCAGATCACCCCCCAATGCCAGGCCGATCAGCTGGCCGCCCCACACCGCGCCGGGTACGCCGACCGCCAGTGTCGTCGCCGCGGAACGGGCTCGCAGCAGCAGTTCGAGGATCAGACTCGCGACCACCGCGGCGATTGCCGGCACGGCCCAGCGCATCTCGGACAAAGCCGCGGATGGGACAGCGACAAAAGCCACCACTAGCGCGACCGTTCCACCCGGCAGCCGCCCCCGGCTGCGGGCCAGCAGCAGCGGTACCACGATCAGCGCCGTTCCGAGCAGATAACCGGCCAGTCCGACGGTGGCCGGCAGTTCCGCTTGCAGGTGGCCCGGCGCTCCTTCGGGAATGGAAGTCAGAGGCATCGTGGCGGTGGGCTGGGTGAACACCGACAAGTAGCTCAGGAAGAACCCCGCCAGCGCCGTCACCGTGGCCAGCGATACGACCGCAGGCCAAGCGTCAGTCAATCGGCGCGGCAAGGCCCCGGAGCGCTGGAGCGTGGCACGCAGCGGGCTCGACAGCAACAAGGTGCCACCAACCAGCAGCACCAGGTGGGTGGGGCTGACCAAAGCATCAACGCCGGCCTCGATGCCGAACACCAGATGCCACAGCATGTCGGCGACACCGCCGATAGCAAACACCGCAACCCCCGCCACACCGTGCCGGTACCCGGCCGGGATCGCGTCGCGCCAGCCCCGGCCCGCCTGCTTGCGCCGCCACGTCATCCAGGCCAGCCACACCGTCAAAGCGGTGAAACCGCTGTACAAGACCCCGTGCCATGGGGTGAAGAAACCGTCCAGGCCTCCGACGTTCAAATGCGCCCAGCCGTCGGCATACACGCCGCTGATCAGCCAGACGCCCAGCAGCGCGGCGATGCCGTCCTCGGCGCCGCTGGATCGCTGCTCCGTGCTCACGGGGGCCCCGGCGCGATTGGTCTGTGCGTCCATCCCACTCACCTCCACTTAGTCAAATACCCCCTGGGGGTATCTCCATAAATATACGGCCTAGGGGTATGTGTCAAGGGGGAGGGCTGCTAGTCAGAGGACGTGCCCAGTGGAGGGCACGGCAGAGCGCTGCCCCCGGATTCTCGGTTGGAGCGGTTCATCGCAAGGCGGAGTGGCAGGAGGTCCACCGAGGTGATCCACCTCGCGATCAGCGGGTTGGCTAAGCTCCCGAGAAGCCGGCAGCGTGCCGGCCCAAGCGCATCGGGTCAGTCCTGAAGCCACCGGCGAAGCGGTGGCCGCTGTCCCTGGTTGACCGCTTCGCCGAACTTCGGAAAGTCAGGTCAGTCCGCAGTAGTCCATGCCGGCGGCGATCAGCGCGGGGACGGCGGCGATGACCGCCGGCGCGACCAGGACGCCCGCGACCAGGCCGGCGAGGGTGCTGTGCATCCCGCGGCGCAGCGGGAACTGTCTCCCGGTGAGCCGTCGAAGGCGCAGCTCAGTGGCTTCGCCGCCCAGCGCGAGCGCAGCGGCCGGTGGGGCGGCATCGGCCAGCAGGAGGATGGCGTTGGCCACGCTCGATGGACGGTGACGCCGGCAGGCCCGGTCGTCGGCTGCGAGTTCCACCAGGCGACGGACCTGGACATGACCCCAGGTGAAAACCGGGACGCCGGGAAACGCGCGCGCCAGTCCTTGCGAGATCGCGACCAGCAGGTGGTGGCGACCGGCCAAATGGGCTTGCTCGTGGGCCAGCACCGCGGCCAGTTCGGTGCGGCTGAGCAAGCCCAGTGCGGCGCTGGTCACCACGACGCGATGGCCGCGGCCGGGAAGGCAGAACGCCGACGGCGCGGGGTGCTCGAGGACGAGGATGTCGAACTCGGGGTCATGGCAGGCGACGAGTCCGAGGATCTGACGCTGGCGACGGCGCTGCCGCGCGGCACGGCGCAGGATTGTCGTGACGCCCCACCCGGCTCTGGCCGCCACAGCGACCATCACAACTAGGGCGAGTGTCGTGGTGGCTGCACCGCCGGGTGTCGCGTAAGCAGCCTGCAGGTTCGTCACGCAGACATGGAATATGTCGGCCAGATCGGTGCTGACCAGGTGCAGCCGCACCGATAGTGCCGCGGCGCCGAACAGCACCGATGACAACACCGACGCCGCCAGCGCATGCCAGGTCGCGATCGCCAGCCGCGGCGCGCGGGCCGGCCATTCCGCTGCGCGCAACAGCCATGCTCCACCGGTCGCCATCACGACCGCGTACCCGAACAGCGTCACGGCGATGATCATCGCGGCCGCCCCTTGGAGCGGCCGGGCTTTTTGTCGCCCAGCAGCGTGCGCAGTCGTGATGCCTCGTTGGCCGGCATCTGCTCGACGAACTGCAACATCGCGGCCACCGGATCCCCGCTGTCGGCCAGCGCCTCTCCCATCAGCTCGGCGGCGTACTCGGCGCGGCTGCGTGTCGGCCAGTACCGGTGTGCGCGGCCTTCGCGCTCGCGGGCGAGGAACCCTTTGCTGTGCAGGTTGTCCATCACGGTCAGGACCGTGGTGTAGGCCAGCGGGCGGGTGGCCTGCAGGTGGTCCAGGACGGTCCGCACCGTGGCCGGGGTGTCCAGGGCCCACAGGTGGTTCATCACGACTGCTTCCAGATCACCGAATCCGCGCATGGCTCATTCTCCCCTGATTCGGGTTGAAGCGCCTGCAGTACCGTGAATGAGCGGTCATGCCGGCGTCCAGGTCGCTCCGGAGTCGCCGCTGGCGTGCAGCCGGGCGAGGTCGGCGCTCAAGGTGGCGGCCAGCAGCCGGCCCTGCCCGTCGAACGCGGCGGCCACGGTACCAGCGGGCGCGCTGATCTTCTTCCATGACCGGCCGGCGTCGGTACTGGTCCTCAACCCGTCGGCGCCCACAGCAGCCATCCGGGCATGGTCACGCGGATCCCAGGCCACCGACATCGCACCGCGGGGACCTCCCAGAGACAGCCAGTTCCGGCCACCGTCGCGAGTCTCGACCACATCGCCTCCCATATCAGGTGCGATCGCGTGGTTGGAGTTGACGGGATCGACCAGGATCGTGCCCATGAATGACCGTCCGACCACGCTGCGCTGGGTGAACGTCTTGCCGGCGTCGGTCGAGACGAATAGCCCCGCCTGCGGCGAGGCGAGATAGATCGTCGACGCACTGCCACCGAGGGAGTGGACATCGGTCATGGGCAGATCGACCGGTGCGGCCGCGAAGGTGACTCCCTTATCGGTCGAGATGTACAGGCCCTCGTGGCCACCGACGAAGATCCGGCCGGCAACACTGGCCCAGGCCATCGCATCCTTGCCGTCCAACCCGCGCACGGCCGTCCATGCGCCAGCGCCGTCGCTGTAGGCCGCGCCGGCGTGTCCGCTGACGAAGCGGCGATCCCCGTCCACCATCACCGCATGCAGGTCGCCGCCCACCCGCGGCTGACCGGCCGCCACCGCCGCGGGCCCCGTAGCAGGATCGTCGCCACGGACGCGCCACAACGCGCCACCGGCCACGACCACGCCGACCGTCAGCAACACCGCCAGCAGTGGGAAGAAGCCGCGCCCGGGGCCGGTGGGCTCGATCGTGAGCGACCGCGCCGCAGAGGTCTGTTTGCCCATGACCCTTGGCTCTCCTGTCGACAGGGTGATGTCACCTACTAACAACTATCGTGCATAGTAGATGTCGTGCAGTCCCCAACCAATAGAGGTTCTTCGGTGAACAAGTTCAGTGACGGTGCCGCCGGGGCGATGGCCGAGCCGGTCATCGTGACACCGTGTGCTCGGCTGGGCCGGAACGGATGAGGGCTGGCCGCGGTCGGATCCTGGTTGTTCGGGCGGTGTTCCTGGCAGGGCTGCTGGGCCTGGGATTGTTCGCGAGCGCGGAGGCCGGCTGGTTCACCCACGGTGAACTGGATCGGCCCACCGAGATGACCGGCAGCGCGGGCGTCGACACAGGCCTCACCCGCTACGCGCCTGATCGGCCGGCTGCGCCGCGACTGAAGGGGACAACCCTGGACGGTGCGTCGTTCGACTTGGCAACCTTGCGCGGCAAGGTCGTGGTGATCAACACGTGGGGGTCGTGGTGCAGTCCGTGCCGTGCCGAGGCGGACGACCTGGCACGAGTGGCCCGGGAAACCGCGTCCGGGCCGGTCCGTTTTGTGGGGATCGACACCCGCGACAACTCTGCGGCTGCCCAAGCGTTCGTCCGGTCGTTCGACATCACGTATCCCAGCGTCGTGGACACCGACGGGCAGGTGCTGCTGGCGTTCAGAAGGGTCCTGCCGGTCAACGCGGTCCCCGCCACCTTGATCCTGGACCGCGACGGGCGGGTCGCCGCGCGGGTGATCGGCCGGGTCGACCATTCGACGCTTCGCGGTCTGGTCGACGACGTCGTCGCCGAGCAGCAGGCCTTGGCTGTGGCGCCGGCGGCTGGGGAACAGCGGTGACATTGGCTCTGGAAGCGGTCCATGACGTGGATTGCATCGAGTCGCCAGCGGTGGCATGACCCACATTTCCGTACACGCCGATTCCTAGCCGGAAGGCCTCCAGTGTTCCAGCAACGCGCTGCGCCCAAGCGCGCCGCAGGCCGTCGCGCCGACCGCAAACCAGCAGAAGGCGTCGCTCGCACTGCCAGGCACCGGCTGGCGCGCCGGACAAGACCCGGCAACGCCTCGTTGATCGGTCTGGCCGCTGCGCTTGCCGCCGCTGCGGGTACCGCCGGGCTGGGGCACCACTTGGTGGGTCCTTCGAGATCGGCCAACGCGGCCGTGGATCTGGCTGGGCTCAGCGCCGCTCGCGGCGACGATCAGCTCACGGCGCTGGTCACGGCGCGCATCAATCGCCGCCAACTGGCCACCAGGGATGGATCCCGGGGCGAACTCAGCCAGTCTTCAGGCCCCAGCGAGCAGGTCATCGCCGCGCTGGCCGCTGCCAGAGCCGCGAAGCTCGACATCGCCCGGTCGCAGATCGCCCGGCGAGCAGCTGCGCTGGCCGCAGCCAAGACCGCCGCGGCACGGGCCCACGACCAAGCAGAGAAGAAAGCTCGAGCCGCCGGTACCGCGGTAGAGATGCCGGTCTCCGGCTACCGCATCACCGCGGTCTTCGGTCAAGGCGGTAGCCGGTGGGCCCGCAATCACACCGGCACCGATTTCGCTGCACCGACCGGCACCCGGGTCGGCGCCGTCATGCAAGGCGTCGTCATCTCGGCAGGCCAGGCCGGGCCCTACGGCAACCAGATCAAGATCCGCCACGCCGACGGCACCGAAACCTGGTACAACCACCTATCCAAAATCATTGTCACTGTCGGTGAACGGGTCGACGCCGGAGAGCAGATCGGCGCTGTCGGGTCCACCGGCAACTCCACCGGACCACACCTGCACCTGGAGATCCGGCCCGGCGGTGCAGGTCCGGTCGACCCGATGCGTTGGCTGCGTGCCCACGGACTCAGCCCCTGACTCCTCCCGACATCAACCAGATTGGTGTCGACGAGCCGGATCTGGCATCCACTCGAGTTGCCTGGGAGGTGGCCCGCGGGAGAGGCCAAAGACCGGGCTTGGCTCGGCGAAGTCGCCGCGCTGGAAGACTCGCTCAAACACCTGCGGCAGCGACGCGTCGAGGCGACGCGGCAACTGCCGGCACGATCGCCGGACACAGCACGCGGATCTGCGATGCTGCCCCTGATCGACGGCCAGGACAACACTCGCTGAGGAAGGCAACCACGTGGGGGAAACGAATCCGGTCGCCTCTATAAGAGAGGGCCGGGCATGAATCTCGGCATCATCGGTCAGGCCGCCGGATTGTTCGCCGTCACCAACATCGACGACATCGTCGTCCTTGCGCTGTTCTTCGCCCAAGGCGCCGGGCACCGCGGCACGACACGCTCCATCACCATCGGCCAGTTCCTCGGGTTCATAGCCATTCTCACCGTCGCTGTCGCCGCAGCCTTCGGTGCGACGTTCCTTCCCGACCAGGCCATCCCCTACCTCGGCCTGCTGCCGCTGGCGCTCGGGATCAAGGCCGCGATCCAGGCCTGGCGGCATCGCAACGACGCCGACGACGACAACCCGGCCAAGACCAGCGCGCCCGCCGCCGCGGCCGTGGCGACCGTGACATTCGCCAACGGCGGCGACAACATCGGCGTCTACGTCCCCGTCTTCGCCACCGCGGGCATCGGCGGCATGATCGTCTACGTCGTCGTCTTCTTGATCTTGGTCGCCGTCTGGATCGCCGCCGGTCGCTACTTCGCCACCCGACCCGCGATCGCCAAGGCACTGTCGCGGTGGGGCCACATCCTGCTTCCCGTCGTCCTCATCGGCATCGGCCTGCTCATCCTCATCGAAGGCGAGGCCTTCGGTCTCTAGCAAGACGCACCCGGCCTTGTCGCGGAGCCAGCGTCGACGTCGTGCAGCACCCGACAGGGCGGTGAGTGATTTGTCGTGGCGGTTGCGGCCGGCTTCGGCGCGCAGCGCGGCGACGGAGTCGTCGGCGACGATCTCCCAGTCCAGGAAGAAGCTGGGTGCGCGCTGGTCGAGGAACAAGAACCTGGCGACGTTGAACGGGGGCCGTTCGCGGTCCAGGATCCCGTCGTACAGGGCATAGGCGGAGTTGTTGGCGGCGAGGATGCCGTTGCGGACGTAGGCCGGCGTGGCGAGCGAGTCGAGGATCCGCAGGACACCGGGGCGCACCTTGGACACTGCGGTACGGCGGGAGCCGCGGACAGGGCCGGTCGAGGCCCGGGCGAGGTCGAACAGGTGGGCTCGTTCGGCGTCGTCGAGGCGCAGGGCCCCCGCGAGGGCCTCGAGGACCTGTTCGGAGACTCCGGCGAGGTTGCCGCGCTGTGCCTGGTGAGGCGGCTCCAGGGCTGCTGGTCTGAACTCCGGAACCTAGTAACCCTGACCTCGCGCGGGATCCCGGCTCCACGTCACCGCCGGTGCCCGCCGTTGTCTTCGCCAAGCACAACAAAGCGTGGTCAGCGTGGTGAGCGCGGCAGCTTGCGGGTCTCGATCAGCTGGACGGCGACGTCACGCAGTTTGGTGTTGGTGTCTTGGGAGTAGCGGCGCAGGATCGCGAAGGCGCGGTCGCCGTCGACGTCGTAGCGCTCCATCAGGATCCCCATGGCCTGGCCGACGAGTTTCCGGG
Organism: Kribbella sancticallisti; assembly: GCF_039530625.1. Lineage (NCBI taxonomy): Bacteria > Bacillati > Actinomycetota > Actinomycetes > Propionibacteriales > Kribbellaceae > Kribbella > Kribbella sancticallisti. The sequence goes on from NZ_BAAAOS010000054.1 coordinate 86,569, forward strand.
CGTCCACGGCGGCCGCCATGTGTTCTTCGTGCCGGGCGGGTGCCACCGCGATGGAGGCGTGCCGGGCGAGGATGTGGGCGATGGCTTCTTCGTCCGGGCCAAACGCATCAGGGTGGATCGAGTACAGGCCCAGGACGCCGACTGATCCGGCTGAGGTGTTGAGCGGTACGTCGAGGACGCTGCGAACCTCCAGTTCGCGGACGGCGGCGGCCCACTTGGGCCAGCGGTCGTCGGTGGTGGTGTCGCGCACCAGCACGATGGAGCGGTGGCGCATGGACTCGGTGAGGGGTCCGGTCGCGCCGTTGGCCTGGAGTTGGTAGATCTCGGCAACGACGGGGTCGGTGACGGCCGGGATCTCCAGCTGGCCGCCCCTGAGCTTCAGCGCGACGCCGGCGTGGGAGCAGCCGAGGGCTTGCAGAGCGAAGTCGACGACGGTCTGGACAGTTTCTTCGAGGCCTGTGGAGTCGTGGAGGTCTACCGCGAGGCGGGCGAACGACTCGGGGGCATCGCCGCCGGACAGGTCAAGTGTGGGCATCCCGGGCTCCTCGGGGGTTGTGAACCCGGGCACCAGGGATTGGCCGTCGTGATCCATGCCGCAATCGTCTCCCAGCACCCCTGCGGACCGCATCCGTGCGCGGCGGTGAGAAGTGCGCTGTCTCACAGTGAGTAATGGATTGGCTTCGTTGGGGTACCGATGCGGCGTGGACGGGCTGGTGAGGCGACCCGCGAAGTGTTGCCGCGATTCCAGTTCGTTTGGTCAGGCCGACCGGCCCGGCCGCGTCGACGAGAGGAAGACCGATGGTGCTGCTCGATCTCCAGGGTTTGACCGTGCAGGGCGAGACGCTGGGCGTGCGGGAGGCCTCGACCAGCGGGCTCAGTCTGCTGCTGTGCGACGAGTTCTCGATCGCCGACTGACGTTTCTTCACACTGCCGGTGCCTGCGAGGTCATGCAGGCACCGGCAGTGCTGTGCTCTTGTCCCACATACCCCGCCCCCGGCATTCTGTCTGGGCGGTTGACTTGACTTGTTCAGTAGAGGAGTCCATCCCACTTCAGCTCGAATCTTGCTCCGCCGGCATGCCGTGCTCGCCGGGCAGCTGCTCGACTGCCCGGCAAGTTCGAGCGCGACCGGCCCGGCCAGGTCAGGCGACAAAGTTGCCCACAGCCACAGTGTCACCCCGGCTGCGCAGTCTGTTCGCGCTCAGCTGTGTGACAACGAGGCATCACTCCGGGCGGTGGTCAGGCGGCCGCGGTGCGTGCGGAGGTCTGCTGAGCGAGCCAGGAGGCGTCGTGCTGGACGAATCCGAGCAGGGCGGAGCCGGTGGTGTGTTGCCATGGCCGGCCGATCGTGAACAGGCCTGGTACAGCGTCGACGACTCCTCGGTGTTGCAGCAGCCGCCCGCGGTCGTCGAGCGCTTGGGGGATGCGGATCCAGGTATCGTCGATCCGGAAACCCGTGGCCCACACCACCGCGTCGACGTCGCTGCGCGAGCCGTCGGCGAACGTCACCGACCGCCCGGCTGTTGAGGTGACGCGCGGCCGGAAGGTGACGCCCAGTCTGCGCAGCCCGGGGCGGGTCGAGCCGATCACCGTGCCGTCGTTGGCGGCCATCAGCCGCCCGAGCCGTGACTGCGCGCTCACCCGCAACAGCCCGAGTTTGTCCTGCCACCAGAACACGTCTCGCCCGAGAGGTCGTTGCGGGATGCAGGCGTTACGGCGTCCCTCGGCCAGATCGACGGTTCGCCCCGCCTGGGCGAGCTCGGCAGCGATCTGGAAGCCGGAGTTAGCGCCGCCGACCACCAGCACCCGACCCGAGGGCACCTGCTCGGGGTTGCGGTAGGCCGCGGTGTGGATCTGCGGCACCTCCGGCGCCAGCCCGTCAGCAACCGGCGGAACGTACGGCGTCGAGAACGGCCCGGTCGCGACCACCACCTGCCGGGCCTGGAACGTCCCGGCAGGGCTGTCGGCCTTGAACGCGGCGCCGGCACGGCGCAGGCCCGTGACGCGGGCGTTCAACTTGATCGGCAGGCCGAAGCGTTCGGCATAGGTGGCGAGATAGCCAGCGACCTCGTCACGACCGGCATAGGTATCGACCGGGGCGGGGAACGCCATCCCGGGCAGCGCGGCGTATTGAGCAGGGGTGAACAGGTTCAGCGAGTCCCACCGCGACCGCCACACGTGCCCCACGGCTGAGCCGGCATCCAGGATCACGAAATCGAGGCCGGCTCGCTGCAGGCAATAGCCCATGGCAAGCCCTGCCTGGCCGCCGCCGATGACCAATACATCGCGGCGGATCGGAACACTGGGCTCCTCGACCATGCCCCGACTCTGCCAGCCGAACCGGTCAAAATCGCTCTGGCCGCCCTAGCCTTGTCGAAACGGCGGCATCTCGTTCGTCATGCCATCAACAGCCGCCAAACGGGCGGAGCCCCAGTATCAGCGGGAAGGAGCCGGCGATGACTGCCATCGTGAACCAGATCGAGGTCGCTGCACCTGCGGCGGAGGTGTTCGGCTACGTCACCGACCCGGCACGGTTCCCGGAGTGGCAGGCCAACGTGGTCGGCGGTCGCATGGATCACGAGACGACCATCGGGGCGATCTGCAGCACCACTCGCCGCATCGGCGGCCGTGAACGCGACGTCACCTCCACAGTGACCAAGTACGACCCGCCCACGAGCTGGGCCGTCCACGGCATCGATGGACCCATCAGAGCCACGGTCGATGTCGCTGTCGAGCCACTGCCTGGCGCCGACCGGACTCGCCTCACCATCAGCCTCGACTTCGAAGGCCACGGCATCGGCAAACTCCTCGTTCCGCTCCTTGTGCGCCCTCAATCTCGCAAAGAGATGCAGCGCAACATGACCCGGCTGAAAGCACGACTCGAGGCCTGACCGGCTCGTCACACAACTACTCGGATTCATCACCGAAGACAGGAGTTCCTGTGGAGCTGAGCATCAACTGGTGGGCCGTCGTGGTCTCGATTGTGGCCGGAATGGCGATCGCCTGGCTCTGGTACAGCGACTGGGGACTGCTCGGCCCCACCTGGCGCAAGCTGACCGGCGTGACCAAAGAGAAGTCCGCAAAGGGCGGCAACAGCCCCTTCGCGATCCTTGCGCTATCGATCATCGCAACCGGTGTCACTCTGGCCGTCGCCTGTTCCATCGCAGAGGGCTTCTTCGGCGATGACTCCGTATGGCTGGCCCTGGCCGTGGGCGTCGTCGCCTGGCTCGGGTTCTCGCTCTCGACTCTGGCCCAGCACAACGGCTTCGAGCAAAAGCCCGCACGGCTCACCGCGATCAACAGCGCCTACCAGTTGGTCCTGTTCCTAGGCATGGCTACCCCGATCGGATTGCTCCAGCAGTAAAGGGCGACAGTAGCTCGTATCGGCCCCGCAGGTTCGGGGCTGGCGACGAGCTGCCAGGCACGGGCCAGCACCCTTGACTCTGTAGCTGAGCACAGGGTCGAGGATGGTTGTATGCGAACCAGTGAGCTGGCAGGCCGCGCCGGGGTCAACACCGAGACGCTGCGCTACTACGAGCGCCGAGGACTGCTCGTCGAGCCGCCCCGCACACCGGGCGGCTACCGTGACTACCCACCCAGCACGGTCGAACTGCTGCGGTTCATCAAACGCGCCCAGGAACTCGGCTTCACCCTCGTCGAGATCGAGGAACTCCTCCATCTCGACAACGGCGGCCCGGACGCCTGCGATGCCGCGCGGGCGCTGGCCGAACACCGCCGCGCAGACCTCGCCGAGCGGATCCGTGACCTGCAACGGATGCTCGATTCGCTGGCCGACCTGGTCGCGACCTGCGACCTGCCCCGCGCCGACCGCAACTGCGCGCTGCTTGAAGCGATCGACCACCGCCCGGAGGCGACCCGATGAGACTCGAAGTCCTGCACGTGCCCGACTGCCCAAACCTGGCACCGATGCTGCAACGCCTCGCAGACGTCACCGATCTGCCCGTCACCACCCGGCTGATCGAGACCGACACCGACGCCGCCCGCTACGGCATGGCCGGCTCGCCCACCCTGCTGATCGACGGCACTGACCCGTTCGCCGCCGACGGGGAGTGCGGGTGCGGGCTGTCATGCCGGCTCTACCGCGACGAGACCGGCCGGATCGTGCCAGCTCCCTCCGTCGACCAGCTCCTTGCAGCGATCACAGCCGCCGGCGCCACTGCCGCCGCTACGCCAGGCGACGTTCTGAGCGCGTGGCGGACTCGCGCCGTGCCGATGGATCCGGTCGAGAAGGCCGTGCACCAGATGATCCTGCGTGGCTTCGCGGCCCGAGGTGTTCCGCCCAACGACGCGGATCTGGACCAGGCAGTGGCCAGCAGCGGCAGAGCACCGGCTGACGTGCTGAGCGCACTGCACGAGGTCGACGCGATCCGGCTTGATGCCGACGGCCAGGTCGCGGTCGCGTACCCGTTCTCGGCCTCCCCGACCCGGCACCGTGTCCACATCGCCCCTCCCAACCCCGCCGGCGTCGGTGTCGACGTCTACGCGATGTGCGCGATCGACGCACTCGGCATCGCGCCAATGCTCGGCCGAAACACCCGAGTCGAGTCCGTCGACATCACCACCGGCCGGCCCATCTCTGTCGCCAGCACGGGCGGGCGCACTACGTGGCAGCCCGCAGGCGCCGTCGTGTTCATCGGCGCCGATGCCGGCGGCGGACCGTCAGCCGACTGCTGCTGCGACTATCTCAACTTCTTCACCGACCACGCCGCGGCACAAGTCTGGACCAGCAGCCACCCCGGTGTTCCCGGACAGATCCTCAACCCGGCCGAAGCTGGAGACCTCGCCACTCACCTGTTCTGGCCGCTCCTCGCGTCCTGACACCGACCCGGTCAGGGCAGGTACTTGTCGATCCGGCGCAGCACTCGCCCCACGACTGGCAGCTCGTGCCATCCCCTGCCGACCACCCTGCCGCGCACGCGTCGCACCACGGCGCGCGCACGCGCCCCTCGCGAGGGGCGGAGCTCGTCCTCCCGCTCGGCAGCCCTGCGCTGCAGATACTTCGCGCAACCTACGCAGACCCCGACCTCCGGGTGAGCTCCCAGCCGCACCAGGTCACGATCATCAAACTCGCCACCGCAGCACCAACACACCGGCACCGACGGCTGGAACGTCTCCTCCGCAACGGTCATACCGCCATCATCAGCCCATCTAGACCCGACCGCACCCGGTCATCCAGCGAACCCCTCCCGTGCCAGCCAGCCATCGAGAAAGACACCGCCTTTGGCCGGGGCTACCGTGGAGCTACCCCCAACTGTGCCGAATCCGTTCTCGCGGACTCTGCACCGACGGTGCCCTGGACGCATCGCGGCCGGGACACCCAGTTGCTCGAGACCCCAATGCGCCCCGCCTTGACGAGTTCAGTGAAGTTCCCCATGCCTTTTCCCCTCAAGTCTGGCGCCAGGCCTCGGGGATCAGTCTCGACGCTTGCGGAACACGAGCAGTTCAGTGAGCCCACCGCTGAGGGGCTCGAAGTGGCTGCCGACAAGATCGAGGCCCCGGCGATCCAGCAACTCAACAGTCCAACTGCGCGGCGTCACCATGTAGATGACAGCGTTCCCGGCGACCCAAGTCTTCGTCGCCTGCTCATCCAGGCAGCTCTCCGTCACGATGTCGAATGCGACGATCCCGCCTGGACGGACCACTCGGGCCATCTCCTCCAGATACCCGACAGTCGTCACGAACGGGATGTAGACGAAGAGCTTGTGCGCTTGCACAAGATCGACCGAGCTCGTCGCCGTCGCCGAGAGGGTGTGACCGTCAGCCGGACGCTCCACCAGGTTGGGAAGCTTTCGAAGGTAGGGAAGCCAGTCCGAGGCCGTCTCGTAGATCTCGTACGCCGAGGGCCGCAACGCCTCGATGACCTTCTCGGCATACCGTCCTGACCCTGGACCGATCTCGCACACCCGATCCACCTCGTTGCCTAAAGCACTCATCTGCAGTAGCGCCTGGACTGCCGCAGCCGTCACCTGCGGCTCGGCACTGTACTGATCGAGGTAGTCACCTACGGACAGGCCCGCGCGCTTCGCGGCCGCGATGGTCTGCTTGGCCGGTAAGAAGGCCTGGATTGCCCTATCGGTTGTGCGGGCACGGATCATCTGCACGCCCAACGGTCGCAGAACAGTGTTGATACCTTGACGCATCACGCTGGCAACCGCCATGTCGCTCCCCCCGGACCACCATGGCCCGTCTCGATTCCACACCAACTACTATGCTGGATAGTAGTTGGGGGTCTGTGTTCGGAACAAGGCCTTCGGGTTCTTGGCGGGTGATGTCTGGCCGGCACATTCGACGTTGTGGCCGGATCGGCATTGGGCTGTGACGACGGGGTCGGGCGCGGGATGGCTATCGTGGAGCTTGATGAACATTCGGAGCGGGCGGGGAACGTCGGGGTTTATGCGGGCCCTGGTGCTGTTCGGTGTGCTCGCCGGTGTGTTCGCGATGCATGCCTTGACGATGAATCACGATCCGGCCATGGCCGGCAGTGCCGCCGCGATGCCCCCCTCCGGTGCGGGGCACATGTCTGCGGCGGCCGGAGTCGCTGCAGTTGCCGACGACGGTGGACCGTTATCCGGTCACGTCGGTATGTCTGACGGGTCGGCAGCCGACATGGCGGCGGTGACTGAGCTCGCGTCGGCTTCGAATGCGCTGGTCTCTGCCCACTCCACTGCCGGCAACCATGGGATGAGCGGTGTCTGTGTGGCCGTTCTCGCGGCGTCGCTCGCGCTCGTGGGGGTGGCGTTGATGTTGTGCTGGCTGCGGTCGGCCCGGTCCGTGCCCCGGGCGTGGCAGGTGCTGCCGCTGCAGTTGTCGCCGCTGCCCGGGCGTTCCCCGCCTTGGCTGGCGCCATCGCTGTCGAAGCTCTGCGTACTGCGGACCTAGGCCCACCGGCCTGCGGGTGACCGCACGCTGCGGCGTGCCGTCTGCTCGCTTCCACATACCCAGATCTCTTCAGGCAGTCGATGGAAGGAACAACTCCTATGAAGCACATCACCCGTGTCCACGTTGCGGCGACACTCACATTGGCGGCAGGGCTGGCCCTGGCTGGTTGTGGCAACAGCGACAACACCCAGCCGGGCGGTTCGGCAAGTTCATCTTCGATGCCGGGGATGAATCACGAGACGATGGCACCGACCACGGCGGCCACGCTGACCGCGCCGGTGGACCACAACGACAGTGATGTCGAGTTCGCTACTGGCATGATCCCGCATCACCGCCAGGCCGTGGAGATGGCCGACATGGCGCTGAAGCAGGCCAAGAGCGCGTCGGTGAAGCAGTTGGCGACGGCGATCAAGGCTGCGCAGGGTCCGGAGATCCAGCAGATGTCGGGCTGGCTCACCGGATGGGTCAAGCCGGTCCCGAGCCCGGGCATGGGCCACTCGATGCCGGGCGGCGGCATGATGACCGAGCAGGAGATGACTGATCTCGGCAAGGCCAGCGGGGCGGCGTTCGACCGGATGTGGGTGCAGATGATGATCAAGCATCACCAGGGCGCGGTCGCGATGGCCAAGACCGAACAGGCCTCCGGGCAGAGCGCGAAGGCGATCGAGTTGGCCAAGACGATCGAGGCGGCTCAGGCCGCCGAGATCGCCACGATGCAGAAACTTCTCACCCAGCTCCCGTAACTAGCGGCAGGGTGCCGCCCAGTAGGCCTATGAGGCCGAGGTGACGGAATGGCTGGCGGAGGTGAGGCGTCCGGTCCGGTGCAGCGCGATGATCATCACTGCGCTGAGGGCGCCGAGAGTGGTGAGGGCCAGCCACGGCAGCCCGGGCAGCCCATGATCGCGGGCGGTGTCGAGGGCTGCTCCGGTGAGTAGGTTGCCTGCGGTGATCCCGATACCGCAGATGGTGTTGTAGATGCCGTAATGGGTGGCGACCAGGCGTCCACCGGCAAGATTGACGATGGTGTCCATCTCGAACGGGAACGCGAGCATCGTGCCGATGGCCAGCAAGACCGCGGCGGCCAGCGACGGCGTCACCGCCAACGCCCACAAGGCAGCCTGGCTGTTCGGCCGGGGCAGTGCGGCGGTGGCCAGCAACGGGAGGAAGGCCACTGCCATGGTCGCAACACCCAACGCCAATGCGTACCCGGCAGGAATTCTGGCCCGGCACCAGGCGGTGAGCTTGGTCTGTGCAAGCACGGTAACCAGGCCAGAGGCAACGAACAGTGACGCGACACCAAGGGTCGCTCCGCTGCCGTCGCCGCCGATGCGCCGTACCTCGAGCGGGAGCGCGAGATAGACCTGGAAGGACAGCACGTAGGAACAGATCATCGCGATGGCGAACAGCAGGAACGGGCGGTTCGCGATGACAACACGCCACTGCGCCAGGATGCCCTCGCTGCTGCGGGTGTCAGCCTGTTGCGGTGGCAGCGCCCGGATCTGGATGACTGACAGTACGGCGAACACTGTGGCAGCCACGGCGCAGGTGAGCCGGAAACTGGCACCGGTGAGCGCCAGCCCGACCAATGGACCAGCGAGGATGCCGGCTTGGTAGAAGACGTTGAACAGCGCGAATGCCTCGACGCGCCGCGGTCCCGCGTCGACGGCGAGGTAGGCCCGCACGGCAGGGTTGAACAAGGCGCCGGCCAGGCCGGTCGCTGCGGAGGCGATGACCAGGGCGGGGACGGATTCCACCATGGCAAGCATCGCGAAACCGAAGGTCCGCAACACGCAGCCCGCCACGATGAGCGGTTTGTAGCCGAACCGGTCGGCCAGCGCGCCACCGAGTGCGAACAGACCCTGCTGCGAAAGGTTCCTGACTCCGAGGACCAGACCGACCAGCCAGGCCGCCAGGCCCAGGGTTCCGGCCAGATGCTGGGCCAGGTAGGGCATCAGCATGTAGAAGCCGAGATTGATGGTGAACTGGTTGAGCAGCAGCAGCCGGGTCACCTTCGGCATACCTTGGTACTGGGTGATTAGTTGTTTCATCGGCCGGCCACCGCCCCCGCAGGTTCGGCGCCGCGACGGGCAGTCGGAGTTGTTTCGGCGCGCGGGTCGATGACCGTGTCGCACCGGGTCCAGCGATGCGGGACCGCGGACGTGGGATGGGCGAGCTCATCGGGATGGAGCGCTGGTGCGGCGCCGATCAGGCTGTGTCTGGTGCAGTAGTCGTCGCTGAAAATGGTGTCCCAGTAGCGTTGTGGCCCGTCGGGGAAGACTGCGGCGATCCGGGTCCCGACAGGTGACGTGCGCGCGATCCAGTCGGCGACCAGACCGACTGCACCGACGCTCCAGCCACCAGTGGTGCCGGCGTTCGCCGCTAGCCGGCGACAGGCCCAGACCGCCTCGCTGGGGGCGACCCAATGGATCTCGGTGAAGGTGGAGTAGTCGACGTTGCCGGGGTAGATGCTGCTGCCCAGTCCTCGCATCAACCGGGTGCCCGCGGGCTGGCCGAAGATGGTGGACCGGATCGAGTCGACCCCGATGACCGACAGGTCCGGGCAGTGTTCGCGCAGGACACGCGACACTCCAGCGGAGTGGCCGCCCGTGCCGACGCTGGCGACCAAGACGTCGATGCGGCCGACCTGGGCGAGCAGCTCGGTGGCCAGTCCCGCGTAGGCGTCGACGTTATCGATGTTGTGGTACTGGTCAGGGCACCACGCCGAAGGGGTGGTGCTGAGGAGTTGCTGGACCCGGTCGCGGCGGGCCTGCTGCCAGCCGCCGACCGGATCCGGGGCCTCGACCATGTCGACGGTGGCGCCGTAGGCGCGCAGCATGTGGACCACCAGAGGCTCCATGCCGGGATCGGTCACAACGGTGACGGGGTGCCCGTATACGATGCCGGCCAGCGCCAGACCGAGTCCCAACGTTCCGCTGCTGGACTCGATGATGTGGCCGCCGGGCGGTAAATCACCGCGGTCGCGGGCGCAGCGGACCATGTGGAGCGCGGGGCGATCCTTCATTCCGCCGGGATTGTGGCCTTCCAGCTTGGCCCAGTAGCCGTGCGCCGTCCCGGTGTCGTGGAGAACGTCGCCGATCCACAGCGTGGGGGTGTTCCCGACGATGCCAGCCGGGGTGCGCCAGGCGACGCCCGCTGACACTGCCGCCGCTCCGGTGGCGGGTTCTGGGTTTTGGGCGCGCCGAGGCGCCATCGTGGTGCTGTCCATGTCGTGCTGTCCCTTCGAGGCCCCTCGCGTCTGGCGCGGCAGGGGGAAACCACTGACAAAGGTCTCGAGGCCGGCGCTAGGGCCGGCGAAGGACGGCTATATGCGCAGCAGCGAGAACTGCGCGACCGGCGACCGTGGCGTTCGGGAAGTAGACCTGCCACAGGAGGTGGCAGGATGTGCGTCGAGGACAGCCAGCCACGGCCGTGGCATCGATGTGGCCGGCAGCGGTCCAGGAGAATCACCGGCCTGGGCGAGAACCGCATCGACCAGCCCGGTAACGGCGCAGTGGTCGCCGGACTCGCCCGATGCGTGGCCGACGGCCGGCTCGTCCAGCTCGTGGGCCACCGCGATCGAGTGATGACTGTGGTGGTCTGCTTCTGCGTAGCACCAGAGGCCGCCCCCCAGCATCAGAGCCAGCGCTGCGACAAGAGAAACCGCAAGCCAGCGCCGGCTACCGCTCCCCAGATCGGTCACACGATGCATCCTAGCGAACTCTTTGAGTAATCAAAGAGTGCCGATCAGAACGACAAGGCCGGGTGCGAGATCACCACCGATCTACTATGTTGATTAGTAGTTAGGCGTTAGTCGGGTTCATCGCAAGGGATCTGCCGGCGCGCTGTACGCATCAGGGAAGGACCCGTACGTGAGCAGCATCACCCGCCGGTCCGTCCTGCTTGCCGGACTTGGCGTCACGGGGGCTGGCGTACTCGGCGGCTGCAGCAAGCCCAGCAGCAGCACCGCTGCCGCTTCTCCTTCGCTGCTCAGCCCTTCCGGCGCCGAGGTCGAAACGGTCGACGGTGCTCGCGCGAGCTCTGGCAAGGAAACCCACCTTGTTCTGACCGCGGCACCTGCCACTGTTGACCTAGGCGCCGGCGTCATCGCCAAGACTTGGGCCTTCGACCATCGCACGCCGGGCGAGGCGATCCGGATCTCGGCAGGAGACACGCTCGTGGCAGGGCTGGCGAACGGGCTTCCTGACCAGACCGCAACGTCGATCCATTGGCATGGTGTTGCCCTGCGCAACGACATGGACGGTGTCCCGCCGGCTACCCAGGCGGTCGTGCCGGCCGGTGAGTCGTTCACCTATCGGTTCGTTGCCACAGATCCAGGGACCTACTTCTTCCATCCGCACGTCGGTACGCAGTTGGACCGCGGCCTGTATGCACCCCTGGTCATCGAGGACCCGAAAGAGCCCATGTCCTACGACGGCGAGTGGATCGTCGTCCTGGACGACTGGATGGACGGGGTTAGCGGGACACCCGATGAGGTCCTTGCCGAACTCAAGCAGGGCATGGGCGGGATGGGCGGTATGTCGATGCGCTTCATGCTCGGTAGCGCAGACAGTGAGCTACTCGGCGGCGATGCCGGCGACGTGAAATACCCCCACCACCTGGTCAACGGCCGCGTCCCCGCCGATCCGGCCGTCTTCAACGGTAAGCCCGGATCGAGGGTCCGGCTGAGGATCATCAACGCAGGCTCGGACACGGCCTACCGGGTCGCACTGGCAGCACACAAGCTGACCATCACGCACACCGACGGCTATCCAGTTCAGCACCAGCAGGTCGACGCGCTGCTGATCGGCATGGGCGAGCGCTACGACGTGCTGGTCACCCTCGGTGACGGTGTCTTCTCGCTGGTGGCGCTGGCCGAAGGAAAGAACCAGACAGGTCGGGCACTGGTGCGCACCAGTACAGGACGTGCCCCAGCAACAGACGTTCGCCCAGCCGAGCTGAACCGCCAGATCCTGACCGCCTCCCAGCTCAACGCCGCCGATCAGGTCCGCCTCGCCGCCTCGAGCGTCGACGTCACGCATCAGGTCAAGATCACCGGCGGTATGGATGCCTACGACTGGTCGATCAACGGCAGCCGGTTTGACATGTCCCATCCGACTGCTGCGCCCCTGCTGGTCCGCCACGGCCAGCGGGTGCGGCTGGACTTCGTCAACGACACCACCATGTGGCACCCGATGCACCTGCACGGCCACACTTATCAGCTCGGCGATGCCGGCCCTCGCAAGGACACCGCGATCGTGCTGCCCAAAACGACCCTGACGGTTTTCTTCGACGCAGACAATCCGGGCCAATGGTTGCTGCACTGCCACAACGCTTACCACGCGGAGGCCGGGATGATGGCGCTGGTGGGCTACCAGCAATGACGACCACCGCCTGGAACGGCGCCAGTGGATCTCGTCGGGCACTGGACATGGTGATCTAGGATGACGCCCATGTCGAAGGCCGTCGCACAGTCGTCGCGGCGCGGTTCGCGCTGGCGCGCGACCGGTGTGTTGTGTGCCCTGATTTTCGGCATCATCGGGCTTTACAGCCTGGAGTCGCACTGCTCCGAGTCTGGTTCAGACAGTGGTTCTCATGCCGCTGTGCAGGTGGCGCATCACGCCGACAGCGATGTACATGCCGCCGCATCTCGCACCGGTGACTGGATGGAGCAGGCAGATCCCCTGGGGGACGGTGACCTGATGGCCTGCGCATTGTTTGCAGGCCTGGTGGCGCTGCTCCTCGCGGCGATCCGTGCCCGCCGGCGGAGTGGAAGCTGGCTGGTACCTGCGGTCCGCGGTCGGCTGAGGCATCCGCGGCAGGTGCGCGTGGTGTCAGTGTCTGTGAGGGCGATCTCGCCGCTGAGGTGCTGAGGAGCAGGGCACGTTTCGACGCCCGCACGCTCAACACACCACTCAGGAGTTCCCCATGCGCACCTCGTGCGCGCTGCGCTGTGTCGTCGTTGCCGCCACAGCTGCGCTAGCTGTCGTCCTGGCAGGCTGCGCGGACATCGGAGCCGATTCCGGTGAGACTTCACACCTGCCCGTCAACCCAGCCGATATCGCCTTCGCGCAGCGGATGATCGCCCAGCACCGCCAGGCAGTCGACATGTCCGCTCTTGCTGCAACCCGCAGCAAGAACCCGGCAGTGACCCAGTTGGCAAGCACGATCGGCCGCGCTCACACCGAGGCCGTCGGTGAACTTGACGGCCTTCTCAAGGCCTGGGGCCAAAGGGGAGAGCCAACACCGGCGGTAGCGAATCCCGGCCCAGCCGACACTACTCCGCTCGTCACCGCGGCCGGGGCGATCAAGGAAGCCGATCTCGCACGCCTGCGGTCATCGTCGGGTGTGGTGTTCGACCGGCTGCTGCTGAGCTTCTTGATCGATCATCACAGCGAAGACGTTTCGATCGCCCGCCTCCAGCAGGAGGCTGGGCAAAACCTCCGAGCCCGTGTGGTCGCCGACCGTATCGAAGCTGACCACGCCGTGGAGCTCAGCGAAATGCGGAAGCTGCTCAGTTCTCTCGGCACCGCGCCGCGCTGAACCACCTGACTCGCAAAACAGCACTTGCCCCTGCCTGAGCCTGCGGAAGATCACGCGACCAAGGCAGACGTCAAACTTTGAGAAGGGACCTGCCAGAACATGTCGAACGGTTGGAGGCGTCATCCTGCACGGGTGGCACTGCCTCTCATCACTGCTGTCGTCGTCGCGGCTGCTCTGGGGCTCGTCGGGGGTTCGGCCGCGGCAGAACCAAAGCCGACCCTCGCTGAGGCACGGCAAACAGTGGCGACCCTCCAGCATCAGGCCGAGGAAGCCGGTGAGGCAGCGAACGACCTGACCGGGCAAATCGCCACCGCTCGTCGCAAGGTCGCCGCACTCACTGAAGGCGCCGGCCGCCAGGAGCGTGTCGTCCAGGAGATCGGTCGCCGGATCGGCTTACTGGCTGTGGCGAACTATCAGCGGTCCCAGATGACGACCACCGCCCAGCTGCTCCTTTCGAGCGACCCCGACCAGTTCCTGAAACAAGCTTCGACAGCACAGGCGTATGCCGGCCAGCAGACGGCAGTTTTGCGCCGGTACCAGAACGCCAGCGGCAAACTTGCCGATCTACGCAGCATCGAGCGTTCAGAGCTGCAAGCTTTGGCGGCTGTGCAGGCCAAGCAGAACGAGCTCAAGGCAAAGATCGCCTCGAACCTGGCGGCGGCTGACAAAGTGCTGGCCAAACTCACCGACGCCGAACGCGATCGGCTCGCAGCCGAGGATGCCGCCGAGGTGCAGCGAGAGAAAGACGAGGCCGAGGCTGAGCGACGCCGTACCAGCCGCGACAGCCAGCGCACTGCCGGACCGGACGTACCAGCATCGGGAAGGGCGAAGATCGCCGTCGCTTATGCCTTGAACCAGATCGGTGACCCGTACTTGTGGGCAGCTGCGGGCCCAGATGCCTTCGACTGTTCCGGGTTGACGCTGTCGGCATGGGGCAAGGCCGGGATCTCGTTGTCGCACTCGTCCACGGCCCAGTACAACGAAGGACGCCGCGTGAGCCGCGCCGACCTGATGCCCGGGGACTTGTTGTTCTACTTCACACCCATCTCCCACGTGAGCATGTACATCGGCAACGGGAAGGCAGTCCACGCAAGCCGCCCTGGCAAGCCTGTCCAGATCGACCCCGCATTCGGGCAGATGCCGTACGTCGGCGCTGTCCGGCCTGGCTGAATCCGCAGCCGGGTGTTCCCTCCTGGAGGAGGTCCAGGAGGGAACACCCGGCGAGCCGGTAACAACCTCAGTGGCGCGGTGTGGTCCCCTCGGTGAGGGGCCGGAACCGACGCAGTCGCAGGCTGTTGCTGACGACGAAGACCGAACTGAACGCCATTGCCGCACCGGCAAGCATCGGGTTCAGCAAGCCGGCTGCCGCTAGCGGTAGAGCGGCGACGTTGTAGGCGAAGGCCCAGAACAGATTGCCCTTGATCGTGCCCAGGGTGCGGCGCGACAGCCGGATGGCGTCCGGCGCGGCGCGCAGGTCTCCGCTGACCAGCGTGAGGTCGGCGGCTTCGATGGCGACGTCGGTTCCGGTGCCCATGGCCAGGCCGAGATCGGCCTGGGCCAGTGCCGGTGCGTCGTTCACGCCGTCGCCGACCATGGCGACGGTTCGCCCCTCGGTTTGCAGCCTGCGAACGACATCGACCTTGTCCTTCGGGAGCACCTCGGCGATGACCTCGTCAATGCCCACCTCCGCGGCGACCGAGCGGGCCACTGCAGCGTTGTCGCCAGTGAGCAGCACGGGCGTCAAGCCAAGGGCGCGCAGCTGCCGGATGGCCTCAGCCGACGTCGGCTTCACGGTATCGGCGACGACGATGATGCCGCGCGCCGCACCGTCCCAACCAACCGCGACGGCGGTGCCTCCCGCTGCTTCGGCCTTCGCCTTCGCATCTGCCAGCTCGGCGGGAAGGTACTGCGACCACTCTTCCAGCAGCCGCGGGCGCCCGACCAGAACCGCGTGCGAGTTGTCGTCCACCAGGACCACGCCTTGTACGCCGAGGCCCTCGAGGTTGGCGAACCCTTCCACTGCTGGTAGTGGGCCAGTCCTCTCAACGGCGGCGGTGGCAATGGCCTGGGCAATCGGGTGCTCGGACGCGTGCTCCAGAGCTCCGGCCAGACGCAGTACCTGGTCGGCGTCCTCGCCGGTGGCGGGAATGACCTCGGTGAGGGCCATCTTTCCGGTGGTGACGGTGCCGGTCTTGTCCAGTACGACGGTGTCGATCCGGCGGGTGGATTCGAGCACCTCCGGCCCTTTGATCAAGATGCCGAGTTGCGCGCCACGGCCGGTGCCGACCATGAGGGCTGTCGGGGTCGCCAGTCCGAGGGCGCAGGGGCAGGCGATGATCAGGACCGCCACCGCCGCGGTGAAGGCGGCCGCGAGACCTGAGCCCGTTCCGATCCAGAATCCAAGGGTGCCGATAGCCAGGGCGATCACGATCGGGACGAACACTCCTGAGACGCGATCGGCGAGCCGCTGCACCTGAGCCTTGCCGGTCTGTGCAGCCTCGACGAGCCTGGCCATCTGGGCCAGTTGGGTGTCAGCCCCGATCCGGGTGGCCCGGACGACGATTCGGCCGCCGGCATTGATGGTGGCGCCGGTGACTGGGTCACCTGGCCCGACCTCGACCGGTACTGATTCGCCGGTGAGCATCGACGCGTCGACCGCGGACGAGCCTTCCTCGATCACTCCGTCGGTGGCGATCTTCTCTCCTGGACGAACGACGAACAGGTCCCCGGTGGCGAGTTGGTCGGTGGCGATCCGCTCCTCTTGGCCGTTTCGTAGTACGGAGACCTCTTTGGCTCCGAGCTCCAGCAGCGCTCGCAGGGCTGCTCCGGCACGGCGCTTGGAGCGAGCCTCGAAGTAGCGGCCGGCGAGGATGAAGGTGGTGACCCCGGCGGCTGCCTCGAGGTAGATGTTGCCCGCGCCGTCGCTGCGTCCGATGGAGAGCTCGAACGGGTGGGTCATGCCGGGTTCGCCCGCGGTGCCGAAGAACAGTGCGTACAGCGACCAGCCGAGCGCGGCGAGCGTGCCGACTGAGATCAAGGTGTCCATCGTCGACGCGCCGTGGCGCAGGTTGGTGAAGGCGGCCTTGTGGAATGGCCAGGCACCCCACGCCACTACCGGCGCAGCGAGCGTCAGTGAGAGCCACTGCCACGAGGTGAACTGCAGCGCGGGGATCATCGCCATCGCGATGACTGGCACGGTCAGCGCTAGCGAGATCAGCAGCCGTTGCCGCAGCGATCGAGTCGGGTCGATCTCATCGGCGCCGGCGTCGGTCGTCTTCTCACTGGCCGGTGCCGGAGGGGTTGCGCTGTAGCCGGTCTTCTCGACCTCGGCCACCAGGTCGGCGACGCCGATGTCGCCGGTGAACCGGACCAGCGCCTTCTCGGTCGCGTAGTTGACCGACGCGGTGACGCCTTCGAGCTTGTTCAGCTTCTTCTCGATCCGCGACGCGCACGAGGCGCAGGTCATGCCGCCGATCGCCAACTCGATCTTCTCCTCGCCGCCAAGCGGCGGGGCCGAGGTGTTACCGACGGAACTCATGATGGAGATCTCCTTACTATCTAGTGACTCGTGCTGGAGCGGGGGATTGAGCTGCTCAGCTGTGGCCGCCGTCGTGCCCGTGGCCAGCGGTGGTGGGGGCAGTGGGGGGCGGCGTTGTGGTGGATGGCACAGGTGAAGGTGTCGCGATACCGCCGGTGGCGGTAGTGACGGTGAACTCGGCGGTCCGGACTTTTCCGTTGTGTTTGAAGTCCAGGTAGAGCCGGTAGCTGCCGGTGCTCGGTGTGGTGGCGTAAAAGGTGATGTCGGGTCCGGGGTTGGTCTTGCCGTCGCCGGGTGCCCCTGCGGGGTGCACGTGGAGGTAGGCGAGGTCGCCATCCCGTAGCGCGACCAGATGGCCGTAGGCACCTAGGTACGGCTGCAGATCGGTGATTGGCTTGCCGTCCTTGGCGATCGACAGCTTGAGTTCTGATTCGCGGCCGGGTTCGAGACCGCCGGTCAGGATGACCGTGTAGCCGTCGACCTGGGCGGTGTTGCTCTGGGGCGGGAGCGGCTTCGGGTCGGAGCTGCCGGGTACTGCGAGGTCTGCGCCGAGGGTGAGATTCTCGCCGCCTGCTGGGACGAAGTCGGCGAACACCCGCCACTGCCCGGAGGTCAGTGCCACCGGAACGCTCCAGTTCCCGCTGCCGTCCAGTTTCGGGTGGAGGTGCTGGAAGCCGGACAGATCGCGGCGCACCGCGATCAGGTGCAAGTCCTTGTCGTGGCTGCGGTCGTAGGCGGTCACAGGCCGGCCGTCGGGGCCTAGTACAGAGAATCGAAGTTGAGTTGCGGGTCCCGCCGGCAGTTGGTCGTTCGCGAGCGTCAGCGTGAAGCCTTTGTCGGAGATCATCAGTCCTCCAGGGAGCTTTTCGGTGCCGGCGGTGGTCGCCGCCGATGGTGGGTGGTGCACCTCTTGTTCGGCCGGGTCCACCGGCCCGACGAGGGTGCCAATGCCGACCGCGCCGCCGAACACTACGGCCAGGCCGGCGACAAAGGTCGCGATCTTGGTGGGGGTCTTCATGGTCAGTCCTCGTCAGGTCGGTGGTTGGTCGAGATTCGGGCGGCCGGTCAGGCGTCGGCGAGCTGGTAGCCCGCCTCTTCGACTGCCGCCTGTACTGCGTCGCGGCCGACCGGCCGGTCGCTGGTCACCGTCACAGAGCCGCTCGCCAGGTCGACATCGACGGCACTGACGCCGTCGATCCGGCTGACCTCGCTCGTGACGGAGCTGACGCAGTGGCCGCACGTCATCCCGGTCACTGAGAAGACGGTGGCTTCCGCGGCGGTACGGGTGCCGGTCGTGGTCACGGAATTGGTGGCGTCAGCGGTGCCGCAACTGCAGGCGTTGCACATGTCGGGGTTCCTTTCGATCGGTTGACGCGATGGAACCTATACCCCCTAAGGGTATCTTTCAAGTCCCGTCTTCAGCGGGCTCGGCATCCGCGCTGAGGGCCCAATAAGTCTGTGAGGGAACGGAGACTTCGGGGCGGCCATCCCGAGCGTGGCCGGGCACCCGACGGATCGCAAATACCGATACCCCCTAGCGGTATGGGATCTGGCCTGCTAAGTTCCATCTCGATCCCGGTACCCCCAGGGGGTATCAGAAAGGAATGGTTGTCATGAGTACTTCAGCTGGAGTCACCCGCTCGGGGTCTCGCCGCTGGTGGGCGCTGGGCCTGATCGCCGCGGCGCAGTTCATGGTCATCATGGACACGTCGATCATCGGAGTCGCGCTACCAGAGATACGGGCTGACCTGGGCTTCACTCCACAGACGTTGTCCTGGGTGTTCAACGCCTACGTGGTCGCCTTCGGCGGCCTGCTGCTCCTCGGTGGGCGGCTGTCCGACCTCTTCGGAGCACGCCGGATCTTCTCGGCCGGCTGGATCGTGCTGCTGGTGGGATCAGTTCTCGCCGGTGCAGCCAACGGTGTCGGCCTGGAGCTGACTGGCCGGGCGGTCCAGGGTGTTGGCGCGGCTCTGATCGCTCCATCAGCGCTGACATTGCTGATGATGCTGTTCGGTTCTGAGCCCAAGGAGCTCACCAAGGCCCTGGCCCTCTATGGCGCCGCCGCACCGGCAGGCGGTACGGCGGGAGTGTTTCTCGGTGGCGTGATCACCGAGTACGCGAGCTGGCCATGGGTGTTCTACCTGAACATCCCGATCGCGATCGCTGTCTTGCTGGCCACTCCGGCTCTGATGCCGGCCGCGGCAGCTCAGCGTGGCAGCGTCGATCTCGTCGGGGCCTTGACGGCTACGGGTGGAATCGGTGCGGCCGTGTACGCGATCGTTCGCGCGCCGGAAGCGGGTTGGGCGAGCGGCGAGACGTTGCTGGTCGGAGCGGCGGCCATCGCGCTCCTGGTTGCCTTCGTGGTGGTCCAGGCCCGTCGATCCGAACCGCTGATGCGGCTGGCGATCTTCCGCGCACCGAACCTGGCCGCGGCCAATGTCGCCCAGTTGCTGCTGGGAGCGGCGTGGGTACCAATGTGGTTCTTCCTGAACCTCTACCTGCAACAGGTCCTCGGCCTGAGCGCGTTCCCGAGTGGCTCGGCGTTGTTGCCGATGACAACGTTCATCATGCTCGGCATGATCGTTGCCGCGCCGCGCTTCATCGCCCGCTTCGGTCCCAAGCGGACGCTGGTGACCGGAATGACCGTCCTCACCGCAGGCCTCGCGGCACTGTCCCTGGTCCGCTCGGACGGATCGTTCTGGGTCGACGTCCTCCCGGCGTCGCTGATCGCCGCGGCCGGAATGTCGCTCGCCTTCATCCCCAGCCTCGGCATCGCCCTCTCCTCCGCACGACCGGAAGAAGGCGGCCTAGCCTCAGGAATCGTCAACACCAGCTACCAGATCGGCTCAGCCCTCGGCCTCGCCGCCATGACAGCAGTCGCCGCAGCAGCCGGCGCCGACCAACTGGGCGACACCGGTGCACTGACCGACGGCTACTCGGCCGCCTTCCTCGGAGCCGCCGCCCTCGCCGCAGTCGGCGCAATCCTCGCCGCCGTGACGGTGCGCATCGCCAAGCCCGCCATCAACAAGGAGACCGCGGATGTGCTGAACTGAGCCCCACGCGTTGTATCCAACAAGCTCATCAATGACAGCGATCGTGCCGGCCAGACCCACGCAGTACAGGGTCGGCCGGCGTTCGTCGTTGGGAGGCCCGATGCATCGCTCGTGCGAGTGCCTGGCTGCCTCAGGCAGCAGAGGCCGCAGTAGTCCATTCCGGCGACGACCAGGCCTGGCGCGGCCACCAACACCACTGGTGCCATCGGTACTGCGCCCACGAACGCGCAGAGGAGTCTGCGCGTGCTTCGGCGCATCGGTGGTCGGCGACCGGCTGTGGTCGAGACGCTGCCACCAGCCGAGCGAGCTCAAGCATGCCGCAATCCCAGAGGCGTTGTCGTTGGCCCCGGGTGAGCCCGGAACAGTGTCCAGATGTGCACCGACCATAAGACGAGGCTGAATGGGTCGCCGCCATTGCGACCGGATCTGCCTTCGGCGGAGTGGGTTCAGACTGCCCCACTTGGCCTGGTCGGATTTCAGATCAGGCGCCGGACGTGTCGTCGCGCGGTTCTGGCGAGCATGGTGATCTCGCTGATGCGCAGGACACGGGCCGAGAGGGCGAACAGTACGAGGAACCCGAGCGACCCAGCGGCCACAGCAAGCAGTGACGCCGAGGAACCATGGCCGATCCAGGCCGCGGATACTCGACCGATGGCGTAAGCCGCGGCCGCAGGGACGAGGCTCGCGAGTAGAAGCCGAGTGTGGTGGCCTATGGCGTCGCGGGTTCCGAAGTCACCGATCCGCGCGCGTAGTTGCCGGGCTGTGATCGCCAGTCCAACGGCGTAGGCGATCCCGTATGCGGCAGCCATGCCGGTGACTGCCCAGCGAGGAGGCAGCGTCGCGAAGGCGGCGATCGACAGCCAACCGTGGACACACGTCGTCGCGACCGCGATCGCCAAGGGTGTCTTCGTGTCGTGCAACGCGTAGAACACCCTCACCAGAAGGTACTGCATCGAGAACGGGATCAGGCCGAGCGCGAACGCCATCAGCATGTACCCAATCGCCAGGGTGTCCTGGAGAGTCACATTGCCTCGCAGGAATGCCGCCGTTGCGATCTGAGGGCCGAGAGCGAGGAACAACATAGCCGTCGGCACGATCACAGTGGCGCTGATACGTACGGCGTACGCCACGTCAGCGCGGACCGTCGCGAAGTCATGGTCGGCGGCTGAGTTACTCAGTCTTGGCATCAGCGCGGTCAGCATCGACACGGTGACAACGCCTTGCGGAATGAGCCAGAGCAGGTACGCATTGCTGTAGGCGGTGTAGCCGACGCCGTACGGGATGCCTTGCCTGTCAGCAGCCACGGAGACGTTCGTGGAGAGCAAGGTGACGACCCAATATCCGATCTGGTTGACGACGACGACCAGCACAGTCCAGACGGCCAGCCCCGCGATCTGGCGTAGGTCCTTGTCACGCCAGCGCACTCGAGGTCGCCATTTGAAGCCGGTCGCGCGGAGTGCGGGTATCAGGATCAGAGCCTGCACGATCACGCCTGCCGTGGTCCCGGCACCCAGGAGCCGGATTTCCGGGGTGCCGAGTTCCGCGGCGGTGTTGCTGTCGCTCGCGACCACGAGATAGATGCACACGGTGCCGATGACCACGAGATTGTTCACGACCGGGGCCCACATCATCGGGCCGAATCGCCCGCGGACGTTGAGCAGTTGCCCGAGCATCGTGAAGAGTCCGTAGAAGAAGATCTGCGGCAGGAAGAAGCGGGCGAAGGTGATGGTGAGCGTTCGCTGAGCGCCGGTGAAGTCTGAGTAGAGGTCGACGATCTGGGGAGCCAGCAGCCACGAGGCGACGGTGATCGTCAACAGGAAGAGCAGGGCTGCGTTCAAGAGCCGGTTGGCGAACTCGGCGCCGTGGTCGGGATCCCGCCGGGCGGCGGCGGTGAGCTGCGGGACGAAGACCGCGTTGAGTGCACCGCCCAGAAGCAGGATGTAGAGAATTGTCGGCATGGTGTTGGCCACGTTGTAGGCATCAGCGAGCAGCGCCGTACCAAGTGCCGCGACGAGGGCCGCGTTCCGCGCGAAGCCGGTGATCCTGGACACGATCGTCCCTGCCGCCATCACGGCGCTCGAGCGCAGCAGCGGCGGGCCGTCTGTCGTCGTCATGCGAGCCGCCGGGAAGCCAGGTACAAGTTGAAGGCGTGGTATAGGGAGCGATTGAGCGGGTAGTCCCACTCGCCGAGCAGTTCGACAGCTCGTCCGCCAGTGCCGACCTTCCATCGGAGAAGTCCACTGCGACGATCTGTTGCGTCCAAGGTGGTGTTGAAGCCTCGCATGTCGTAGATGACGCAACCGGCGCTGTGGGCGTCGCGGATCATCTGCCACTGCACTGCGTGGCTCGGGCACAGCTCTCGGCGGTGGCTGGCCGACGCCCCCAGGTGGTACCAAGCGCGGTCTCCGACAACGTTCATCGTGTGTGCGGCCAGGGTCTCGCCGCTGTGGCGCGCGAGGTACAGCGCCATCCTCCTTGGATGTTCAGCGCGCAGCGCGTCGTACTGGCGTTGGTAGTAGCCAAGGGACCTGCCTAGGTCGAAGCCGTCGCGTTCTTGGGTGACCTTGAGAAGCGCATAGAAGGCAGGCAGGTCTTCATCGTTCCCGATGGAAACCTGGACTCTCTCGCGCTCGGCTCTCCTGATGCTTCGGCGCCACTGCTGGCTGAATCCTCGCCAGATGTCGTCGAGCGAACGATCCGCCAGGGGGAGTTCGAAGATGACGGCCGGCTGTACGGAGGTGCGGGTCAGCCGGCCGTCATTGCGCCATCCGAGGGACCGTAACTGCTGTGCCGCCGCAGCCCCGGTCTTGTTCACCTCATCGGGCGGGACATCACTCAGGTCGAGGACCTCGTCACTACGCAGCGCCGACTTGAGGGTGGGCGCGTTCCATCGATGCAGGTCGACCGCAGGTCCCATCCTGACCGCGAAGACTCGCCGTTTGCGAAGATGCGCGACCAGCGGATCGAGCCACCGGGAAAGGTTGTCATCGCTCCAGTCGATCAGTGGGCCTTCGGGCAGGTAGGCGAATTGGTGTCCGGTCGCTCGAACGGTGCGGTAGAGCACGAGAGCCGATCCCACGAGCGATCCGGTCCCGTCGGCCCACCCGATCGTTTCGGATTGCCATCCGGGCTTCACCTGCGCCCAGGACGGGCACTGTAGGAAGCTGGCACTCGGCAGGGTCAGGATGTAGTCGGCGTGCAACTCAGGGGTGATGGTCAGGACCTCGAACGGATCCTGCTTCGGTCGCGGCTGCGGCGAAAAATGCCGCGATGACAGACGGTGCGAGATGTGGCTGGCCATGGGAGTACTCCTTGAAAGGCTTCAGGCGTGGCCAGCCACAGGCTTTGCTTGGCGTCGCTGGGACGCGTCGCCTGCCGCGGTGAGTCTGGCCACAAATGGAATCGGAGAAGCCCTGGCTGCGACGACTACCGCGCCGACGGTTCTTCCTGGGCCTTCAGGGCCTCTCAGGAAGAAAGCAGCTGCGACGCAGCCAGGCCGCTTCCGAAAGGGGAGCGGGATCCATTGGTCGGCCTACAGCAAGAGTCGTGACGAAAGGGCCAGTCGTGGGACTGGCTGAGGGCGTGCGGCTCTCGCCCAGAAGGCAGGAAAGGCAGGCAGCGCAGGAAGGATCCAGTGTCGTGATGGCAGAGCTCGCAGCGCAAGGGCGAGCAGAAGTCCGAAGGCCATCGCGATCAGGAATACCAAGCAGGCCCCGGGCATCGGATGAGGCTCGTGGCCCACGGTGCTACCCGAAATGTCGCCGGCTGCAGGCGGCCCGAACCTATTGCCGTCGGTGAGCCGATTCTCACCGGGCCCGGCCCGAAGGTCCGGCACTGATTCGAGCGTCGAGGTACAACCATGCAGGTAGGTCCCAACCGAACCGGACCGACTGTCGGAATGCGGCGAACTATGGGTGATCAATGTCAGGAGACCCACGGCCACAGCGAACGCGATGATCACCGGAAGACCGGCGATCGCGCGACTCACCTTGTCCATGCGTCCCTCTCAGAGTCGGCCGTGCCTCAGACGTCATCTACTAAGAAGCATAGTAGGTGAAGCGGGTCGCGAACCAGCTCCGCCCGCACCGGCCCTCGTTCTTAGCCACGTTCCTATCCTTCCGGGCTCACGCCGTCCGGCTCGAACAGGTCGCTGGGCGGTGGTGACCAGGCCCCACCGGTGTTCCGCGATGGAGCCGAGCTGTACCGGCGTCGAATCAGCCGCAGCAACTGTCGTACCCAATTAAGGGAGCAAACGTGGTAGGCAGCTGGGTCCATCCAGCCAAGTAGGCGACCTGTGGCGCGACGCCTGATGGATATCCGCATGCGCCCTCGAGTTGAGTGGCCGCAACATGATCCGCCGGTGCGTTGCTGTGGCCTAGAGCTGTGGATACTTGCACAGCCGCTCTCTCATGTCGCCCTGTTATGTCGCCCTGCTTGGCGTTCTGTCGAATGTATGTTCGAATTGGCGGGAGTCATGTCACGCCTTGGGTGGCTCCGTGGTTCCCGAAAGGCGATCCGTGGGGCAGGGAATTGCTGGGGCTGGGTACGTGATGCCGGTATCGTCCAGCACAGGAGAGGTGGTGAGCCGGGTGATCGACGATGAGGCGCTGGCGCTGGTGGCGCTGCTGCGCCACACCGAGGCGCGCAAGTCATGGCGCGCGGTGGTGACCGAGGTCCGCGAGGCTGGAGCACTCGAGGTGCTCCACCGCCAGAATCCGCAGACGCTGCTCGATTCCGACCCAGTGGCGCTGCTGCTTAAGGCGGCACGGCAGGACTTGCACGCCTGGAGTGACCTGGCCCGTGTGCTCACGCTGTTCGACGACGACTTCCCGCCCCAGTTGCTCGAGGTGCACGACGTGCCGCCGCTTCTGTTCGCCCGTGGCCATCTGGCCGCACGTGGAGAGGCTGAGCTGGGCGCCTGCATTGTGGGGTCGCGCAAGGCGTCACCGGAGGCAGTGCGGATCGCCCGTGAAGTGGCGAACTCACTTGTGAGCATGGGGGTCGCGGTGGTGTCCGGTCTTGCCGAGGGCATCGACACTGCTGCCCACCAGGCGGCCCTTGCGGCAGGCGGCCGCACGGTCGCGGTCATTGGGACAGGAATCGATCAGGTCTACCCGGCTGCAAACAGGCAGCTACAGCAGCGCATCGAGCGCGAAGGTCTAGTCCTGTCGCAGTTCTGGCCAGGTAGTGGCCCGACCAAAGCGTCGTTCCCGATGCGCAACGCGACAATGTCGGCATATGGGATGTGCACGCTGATTGTGGCCGCAGGGGAGCACTCCGGAGCTCGGATCCAGGCCCGCCAGGCCGTTGCTCACGGTCGGCCGCTGATCCTCACCCGCGACGTTGCGAGCACCACCGAGTGGGGCCGCGACCTGGCTGGCTCGGCGTACGACGTGCAGGTTGTCAGCGATGCCGACGGCGCGGTTGAAGCAATCAGGGCAGTTCTCAAGCGCCCGCGGCAGCTCGATGAACTGTTGGCCGACCTAGTCCAGTGACTCAGCAGCTCGATCAGCTCCTGCCGGAGATCGCCGGCGTCATGACAAACCCGCTGCGGATCGCGGGTGTCACCTGTTCCATCTGTACCCGCGAGGTGACCTCGGGCTATCCCCTGTGCTTCAAGTGCCAAGCTCATCGCGCAGGCCATGAGGTCCCGGGGCAGCCCGGGTATCACCTGACCTCGAACCTCGCCGTGCCGCTGACCTATGCAGTGCAGGGCTACCAGGCATACACCGACGTGTACAAGTACAAGGACTCCGTCTCGTTCGAGGCCGCACAGCGGCGGCTCGCATTGCTCACCGCGGTTTTCGTCATAGCCCACAAGTTCTGCATTGACCGGTTCACCGGCCATCCCGTCACCTGTTTGGCGATCGTGCCGTCGCTGACTGGCCGTGCCGGCCAGCATCCTCTGGAGAAGTTCGCGCCGCTGCTTCCGGAAAACTGGCATCGGATCCGGCTCAGTGCGGCCTCCGACCTTCCGGCCGACGCCAATCACCGTCGTGAACCGAACCCAGCGTTCTACGAATGCACTTACGACCTCACCGGGCATCATGTCGTCTTACTCGACGACACCTGGGTCACCGGCGGCCACACGCAAGGAGCCGCTGTGCGGCTGCGTCAGGCCGGCGCCGCACGAGTGACCATCCTTGTTTTCGCCCGCCTCCTGAAGACCAGCTACGCGCCGACTGCGGAGTTCGTGCGCCTGTACAACCTTCCTCACCCGCCGTACACGAGTACGATCTGCCCAGTGACCGGTGGCCCATGCCCATGAACGTGCCGAGGGCAACGCGGCCACTGCCCGCCGGGTCTATGCACTGACCTGTCAATGGATCTGTCGATGACCTGGTGTCCGGTCGAACAAGAGTTGCCAGCGATCAAGACGCCTTGGAAGTGCGAGTGCGGACTTGCCGCAGAGGACCGCGTGGGATGCGCGGGTCTGCACGGCTAGCGGGTTCGCCAGTCGTTGGTGTGAGCGATGTAAAGGCTCCGGCGGAGTCATGTATCAAGTCATACCCCTCGAGGCTGCTGAAGGGTGCGATTCGGTACACGACTCGGCCACCCGTCGCCCCCAAAAAGTACGCACAAAAGTACGCACAACTTGAACTCCGCAACGATCCCTGACGAACCGACCTGAGCCCCAAACGATCGGACGAATCCCAGCTATACAAGGCTTTTCGCCGCCCAGCAGCCTCCCGACCAGGCATTATGTCGCGGATCCTTGAATAATGAGAAGGTCATCGGTTCGATTCCGATAGGCGGCTCCACCAAGGCCCCTCTGACCAGGCAAAACGCCTGAATCGGAGGGGCCTTCCCCATGTCTGGGATCTGCCAGGTACGGGCCAAAGTACGGAAAGCTGTATCGCATCTCTTGGGCGAATCAGGAGACCAGCACTGGGCGTTGTGGGACGTTGAGCACCGTTCAGCCGGCGGGACGAGCGCGCCTCGATCGACGGTCGGAACCAGATGGCTGAACTGGGAGCTCAGCAGCCAGGACGACACCGCGGCGGCGCGGCCTCACGCCGAGCATCTCTGATGCAGAGCGCCGACGGCGCTATCGGGGCGGGCGTCACCTGACCCTAGACACCGGTCTCTCAGGCGGTCCCTGGGCCTGCGATCTCCGGCATCGAGGCGCAGTTTGTGACCTGGTGGCCTTGCACCGGTTGCCGGGGCCCTGCGTGCCGAGATAAGGGACCTGCGAGCTCTGGCAAGCGCGTTCCTCGCTGGCACCGTGATGTGTCCGACCCCAATACCCCCTCCAAGGCGTCGCGCGGGACCGTCTGGTGGCCATACGGGCGAGCCTGGCGCGGCAGTGCGGCCGTCGGCGACATTGGAATGGAGGCTGGAATCCCTCAACACCCTGGTGGGCCGAGACCTGGTCATGCCGGGGCTCTGGTGTACCCCGGATGGACCCGCAGGCGGCCACACAAGACCGATCAGGCCGATCAGGGCACCTGCGAGGTCTCGGCCTGGTCATTCAGTCGCCCCAGCGAGACCGGCGGCCGGACGTGCCCCAGTCCTCGGTCGCCAGCGAGCCCACCATCCGTCCTCTACGTGCCCTGATCTAGACCCTGGGCCTTCACCGGTTCGCTCATGGCCCCACGCAGCCCACGTGGAGGCATAGCAACCAATGTGCTGCCTGTGTTGTCGTGGAGCCGGTGCAGCGATTGCGCCGTCGTGGGCGCTTGTTCCAGAGGTGTGCTTAGTTGCCGACCGCCCCGGCGTCGGGGCGAACCTGCAGGACCACGCGATGGTCCCGGTCGTCTACACGATCGCCGGGGAACTGCAGCCCAGCCTGCTCAACCACCTCGAGGCGGCCGCCCACATCAGCACCGGCCTGGACGGTCCGACGTCGGACATCCAGCCCGCACTGGTGACGGTGCCGGTACCGACGAAACTGCTCGACAAGGGCCATCCTGTCTGCACCCTCTACGCGTCGTTGCTGTCGCCCAGGAGTCGTGGCACCGTCAATCTGGCGGACGCATCAGCCCATACGA
The DNA here is from genome assembly GCF_039530625.1 of Kribbella sancticallisti. Lineage (NCBI taxonomy): Bacteria > Bacillati > Actinomycetota > Actinomycetes > Propionibacteriales > Kribbellaceae > Kribbella > Kribbella sancticallisti. The sequence goes on from NZ_BAAAOS010000054.1 coordinate 114,589, forward strand.
CGCCGTTGGTCGACCCGGCCTTCTTCTCCGACCCTGCCGATCTCGACACGCTGGAGGCCGGCGTACGGATCGCCCGTGAGGTGGGAGCGGCGGAGTCGTTGTCGTACTGGCGCAAGGACGAGGCGTTCCCGGAACCCTGGGAGGCGTCCCGGAGGGTCGCAGCGCCTACATCCGGCTGGCCTACGAGAGCCAGCATCACCTGGTCGGAACCTGCCGAATCGGAATTTCGCCAACCGACGTCGTGGACCCCGAACTCCGCGTCCACGGTATCTCCGGCCTCCGCGTCGTCGACGCCTCGCTGATGCCGTCGGTACCTGCCGCCTAACCCGCACGCCACCGTCCTCGCCATCGCCGAAAAGGCCGCCGACCTTCCGAATCACCGCCTGATCATTCAGGTCTCCACCGAGGCGAGGTCCTCGGTGGAGACCTGGTGGGCGCCGGGTAGTAAGTCCTGCATTGCCGTGGTGGCTGCGTCGACGTCGACGGCGTACAGGACGATGGCCAGCGCCCGGGTGGCGCGCGAGGCGCAGACGTAGAGGAGGCGACGGGTGCGGTCGATGCTCGTCTCTTCGTCGGCGCCCCTGGCCGACTCCGTTTTCGAGAGGTTCTCCAGGCCGAGGTACTTGTTGTAGGAGAACTGGAAGTGCCGGCCTTCGTCGTCGTCGAGGACGACGATCACGTCCTTGTATTCCGCGCCCTTGACACCTTGCTGCGTCGAGTACGGCGAGTCGTTGCCGATATAGCGGGCGTAACCCTCCAGTTCGGCCACATCACACTGCATCAGTGCCGTGAGCATCTGATCTTCGTCATCCTCGGACTCCGGCGGTTCCTCCGTCAGGACCTGAAGCAGGCGGTCGTCGAGCTCGACCAGGCTGCGCTCGTGCGCCACCGAGAACGCCTTGCGAACAGACCCGGGACCGCCGTCCGCCACCGTCTTGACGAGTTCGTCCACACCTGCGGCGAGAGTCGCCAGAGTCGGTCGCACGGTGGTCTCGTCGACGTTCTCCGGCCGGAGCAACGGGCTCGACTTTCGCAATCGCGGTAGCAGCTCAGCACGGTTGCTGTTCGCCGCCTCGACCAGAGGTAGCAGGGTGCTGAGAAACGGTGTAAGTGGCCAGGCGTTCCCTTCGGTAAAGCCTTCCTGCAGCCGCGTTCCGTGGAACGCGTCGTACAAGGCCTGGAAGCCGAGCCGGCCGGCCGCCATCCGGTGCGTGATGACGAGCGTCTTGGTGTCCTTCTCGCAGTGCCAGGCGCCGATGCCGGAGTGCTGCTCCAGCCAGCCCCGCGCCTTCTGCAGTAATGCGTTGCGATCAGTGCCGAGGGGAAACACGAAGTACGTGACCTCGCCCTCGCGCTGCCGGTCGGCCGGGAGGCCGGAGACCTGTTCGAGGCCGTCGGCATCGGCCCGGATCGAGTTGATGACCTCGAGCACCCGCAGCGGTGACCGGAAGTTCTCCGGCTTCTCCACCCTGCGCCAGCCGTCCTCGGGGGCGATCGCGCCGATCCCCGTGCTGTAGATCTTCTGGACCGGGTCGCCGAAGAAACCCAGGCAGAAATGCGCCTTCTGTGTCACCGCGACGTGCCGGAGGCAGTCGACCACGGACTTGAAGGTGTCCTGGCTCTCGTCGACGAACACGAACGGGTACCTGCGGGCGATCAGCTTGCCGAACAGCGGCTTGGCCAGGATCAGCTCGGGCACCATCTTCAGGACGTCGGCATAACCGACGATCCCCTCGCCGTAGCTGGTGGCCACTCCGAACTGGAACTTCTCGACTTTGTCCATCTTCGCCAGCCCGTCGCGCCGACGCTCGATCCGCCGTTTGAGAGCATCCAGCGTCTTCTGCTGTGTCCGCGAGCCCGGATTCGCGTACTTGTCCTCGAGCTCGGCCAGAGCAGCTCGCCCGTTCTCGTCCAGCCAGCCCCGGATGTCGCCTTGGAAGGGCTCGACCAGGGTCCACAGGAAGCTGTGGATGGTCGAGACGTGCGCGATCGGGCTCTTCGCCAGATCATCCTCGATCTCCTGCCGGGCGATCTCCGTGTAGGTGATACACGCGATCTGCTGCCGGTTCGCCAGGAACTGCGCACCACGGGTGGAGATCACGTGGTGCAGCGCCTTCACCAGCGACGTCGTCTTGCCGGAGCCGGCGCCGGCGATCATGGTGAAGCCGGAGATCTCCGGGTCGGCGAGGATCTGCTGCAGTTCCTCGTCGGCCGGGGTGTTGGGACTGTCAATCCGAGGACTCATCGGTCACCTCCTCGGTGGGCACCACGCTCGGCGGCACGTCCAGGTCGCAGATCTCGTCGGCCAGCCAGTCCAGCCCTTCGGTGATGTAGCTGGGGCAGGTCCAGTCGACCTCGCGCTCGATCAGGGTCAGCGCGAACTTCGTCTTGTCGAGCGTGCGGACCCGCTCGAAGACGCCTTGGACGACAGCCTCGAGATCGGCCGGATCCTTCACCTTCAGTCTCAGCGACTTGTTGGCGTCGTCCTGGCTCCAGCTGAGGTTCTCGAACGCCAGCGCCTCCTCGAAGGTCCGGCCGGCGATGGTCAGCTTCTCGCCGTTCCAGGCGATCTCGTGCGGTGTCTGGTACGCGACCCGGACCGTCGCCTTTCCCGGACCGCCGCGGTATTCCTTCTTCTCCGGCTCGAGCTCCAGCAGCTTCTCGATGCTCTCCTCGGCGGGCAGCCACTGGATCAGTGTCTGGTTGGCCGTGATCGCCCCGGGCTCGTCGGTGGTGCATGCTTCCCGGGCCTTCGGCGGTCCGGAGATGCTGTCGATGTCAGTGATCACCAGGCAGTGCAGGCCGAGGAACTCGACGAGCTTCCTGAACCTGTGGGCGAACGCGCCACCGAGCTCGAGGATGGTCAGGTGGGAGGTCGCCAGCCGGTCGCAGAACTGGGCGATGATCAACGGCACCAGCAGCCGCTCGACGTTGCCCTCGACCAGGATGGCTGCGTCGGCGAAAAACAGGTCGCAGTGGGTCAGCTTGAGGTACTGCAGCAGGAACTTCCGGGTGTCGGCCTCGACCTCGTCGGAGAACACCGAGAGGTCACGGACGTCGCTGTAGCGGAAGGTGTCCTTGTCGCGCACTCTGGCGAAGTAGCGGATCGAGCTGAAGTCCTCGTACACGATGTGCGAGGAGTGGGTGGTCAGCACGAACTGCGTGCCGGGGTCCTCGACGTCGTCGATGATGCTCTTGAGCTGCCGGATGAAGACCTGCTGGAGCTGGGCGTGCAGATGCGACTCCGGCTCCTCGACCATGATCAGGTGCACCGGCGGCTGGCCCTCGGCCATCTGCTTGCGGGCCTCGTGGGCGGCGACGATCTCGACCACCATGTAGATCAGGTTCTTGAACCCGAGCCCGTTGTAGCGGTCGGGCAGGGTGATCGCCGGCTGACCGGCCGGGGCGCCGGGCACCACATAGTGCACCTGGGCGCTCGTGTTCATCAGGGTCTCGCCGCGGAGCTCGGTCTTCACCATCAGATCGGGATTGTCGATGCCCGGATATCCGAGTTTGTTGAGCCGGGTCACGATCGGGCCGAAGACTTTGTTGAAGTGTTTGTTGATGCCCACCTCGGTATCGGCCAGCGCCTGCAACGGCGCCTGCGCCGGATCGGGCTTTTCCAGATAGCTTTGGTAATAGCGCCCGAGGGTGCGGGAGAGATCCTCGTCGCGGCCACGCTGTTCGGTGTCGGCGAGGTGCCGCTGGGCGTGCAGGAGGTCGACCTTGATGATCGACCGCAGGATTTCCGTGCCTTTTTCAAGGACCTGCAGAGTCTGCCCGGGTTTCAGCAGCAACTGATCGTCGAACTGCCGGCGGTCAAGCTTGTAGTGCACGACGTGGTACTCGACTCCGAGCCGTTTGCGCAGGTAGTCGTGCAGGTCCTCGGGCCACTGTCCCGGCTCGTCCTTCATCGCCAGATAGTTCGCGTTCAGGTCGGCTGGATCCTTGGCATCAAAGGACAATCGGATGCCGACCGGCGCCGAGTCCTCCCACTCTAGGTCCGGCAGCAGGTCGATCACCCGGTGCAGGTTGGCCTCGTCGACGTCGAACCACAGGTCGAGGGTGATGTCCGGCAGGGCCGCGCCCTCAACGGCCGGATCGTACTCGTTGAACTGCTGCCAGCAGGCGGCGCTGAAGTCGTGAATCCCGAAGTTCACACCCTTGGTCAGGAAATACTGGAAGATGTGCATCGCCGACGTTTTTCCGGAGTTGTTGGCGCCGACGAAGATCGTTGCCTCGTCGTCCAGATCTACCGTGATCCGGCGCAGTCGCCGAAAGTTTCTGACCGCGAAAGACTGCAAGTGCATAGAAATTTCCCCCTACGGTATCGGTGCGCATTTCCGCCCCACACCGATCGAGATAGAGATTATGCACTGATTACCCAGAGTTGCCAACCCTTCGGCGTTGCCACGGCGGCCGGGACAGCGCCGAGGCCGGTCAGTCGTCGTCGGTGATCGTGCCAGTGACCGTCGGTGGCACCTGGTACTCCGCGTCGAAGACGCCGTCGACGCGCAAAAGAGGGTCGCGGTAGGCTCCGCGACCTTGTCGTCGATTAACGTGATGGGGATCTCGATGCTGGTCTCCCGCTGCTCGAACCCGGCGTCCGCCGACCCCGGTGCCGGCGGACCGGTGTCGTCCTCCTGGGCCATTTCGATCGGGGGACCACTGGGCACCTCACTGCTCGGTGTCTCGTAGTCCTGGTCGGCCACGGCAGTACCGTCCAGCACCTGACCATGGACCTGGACGAACTTGTCGCTCTGGGCGGACAGTCCGAGCTGGAAGCGCAGCGCGCCGGGTTCTCCTTCGCCGTCGCCCCGGTCACAGTCAGAGTCGGCGTGGCGTCATCGTCGATCACCTCCGCCCGGCCGAACGGCTTGCTCAGCACGGCGTCCTGCGGCAGCGAGAGCGCCACGCTGAACAGCAGGTCGCAGGAGTCGCGGACGTCACCCTCGACAGCGACCGTGACATTCTGCGTGGTCCGGCCGGGCTCGAATCGGAACTGCGGTGAGAACACCTGTACCGATGTTCCAGGAGGGACGGTCGTTTCGGGGACGGCAGCCGAACCGGAGCCGGGTAGCCGAGACCTGCGGTGCCGGTCGTCTCGACCTGCAAGGCTCGTTGTTGCTTGACTGAGCCGGCCCTGTGATGTGCGCCCGCCTCACCGGGAGCGCACCGACGACACAGTCCAGCAACTTCAGGCCAACGAGGAGAAACTCGTTGCCAACGTCCCCGGACAAGCTGGGGGATTGTTGACGGGGTGTCGCGATGCCGGGAGAGCCCTGCCGATGCCCGAGCGGGCCAAATGGGAGGTATTGCATCCAACACCACGGCGCCTGTGGAGCAGGCAGTCTCGTTTCGCCGGTCTCTCACGGTCGGCGTCTCACCGGCCTGGCGTTGCTACCCCCAGAGCTTCTGCGTCTTCATCTCTGCACGATAGGTGGCCAGGAAAGCCGGGTGTTGTCTCGGTGTGGGGAGAAGCGGTCATCACAAATTGTCGGCGCCCAGGGGCAGAATGAGTCGCGGTCAGACGATTGGTTGTAGGGGAGAGCCTGTGAGTGATGTCGTAGCTGAACTCGCACGTGTACGCGAGGCCTTCGAACGTCCGACGCTCACGCTCCTGCACAAGCCGCAGGCAGCGCTGGTCCTGACAGTTTTCAGGACGGCGTTCGGCCGTGACATGGCTTCGGTTCCGGCCGACCGGCTTCACACCCAGGTCGACGTGTATCTGGGTGAGCTGCGGCAGATCGGCCAGGATGCCCCCAAAGGGACCGGGCGCGATCTGTGCCGTAAATGGATGCGGGAGCAGTGGCTGACCCGGTACGAGGACGATGGTGGCGAGGTGTACACGCTGACGTCGCACGCTCAGGCAGCGTTGTCGCTGGTGAACAGCTTGATGCGAGACCGGGTCACGTTGAGCGAGCACCGGATCAACACGATCAGGTCGGCGTTTCGCTATATGAACACGGTCGTGAACCCCGATCGGGCCGCGAGGGTGGCGTTGCTGAACGACGAGATCGTGAAACTGGAACGGGAACGCGACCGGCTAGTCAACGGGGGAGAACTCGAGCTGGCCAGCGACGACACGCTGCTGGAGGGGTTCGTCCAGCTCCTCACCTTGATCGGTGACTTGCCGGGGGAGTTCAAACGGGTCGAGGAAGCTTACGAGCTGATGCGGCGGGAAATCATGGCGTCGTTCCGGTTGGAGGAGCGGCCGATCGGTGAGGTCATCGACGACTATCTGCGGCGCACTGCCGACCTGATGACCGCGACCCCGCAGGGGCGCGCCTTCGAGGGAGCGTTCGCGCTGCTGCGCGACGACGTCTTGCTCCAGGAACTCCACAGCGATATCCGGGACCTGCTGGAGCATCCGCGCGCTGCGAGCATCCTGAGCCGAAGTGACCGGGTCGACCTGCGGTCGACGGTCGAGGTGATCCGTGGCGGTATCGATGGTGTCCTGGAGTTTCGGTCTCGGTTGACGCGGACGTTGCGGGAGCAGATCGTGAACCAGGACATCGACCGGAACCGGGCGCTGTCGACGGTGCTGCGCCAGTTGGACAGCGAACTTGTCACCTGGGTCGCGGGCACCAACAGCCAGGCCCGGGTGCCGCTCGACCTGCTGCCGCAGCGACCCGAGGTGCATCATCTGAAGTTGCGTTTCTATGACCCGGCCAACGACGTCCCACCACCTCCGCTCACGAACGTCGCACCGGACGGGGATCTGCGCGCGCCGTCTCTGGAGGAGTTGCGTGCGCAGGGCGGCCCGACGTTTCCCCTGCTGCGGACAGTCTTGGTCTCACTGCAATCGTTGTGGACCGGCGACGAGGCTGCCGGTCGGGCCCGGTCGGTTGGTGAGGCATTCAACGAGCTGCCGGCAGACGACCGTCGCCCGGTCGAGGTGCTCGGTTTGCTGCACCTGCTGATGTCGCTCGATCCGGATGTGACCGAGCACGGCTACGAACAGTATGACGCAGTCCTGCCAGGCGGTACGGCTTTCCCTGTGATGGTTCCTCGCATCGTCGCCGATCCCGGTGGGGCGACTCCGATTGAGGCCCTGCCGCAACTGGTGGCCGATGGTGATCAGTCACCGCTGGCTCCGGAAGGCGCCGAGCTGTGACGGGCATCGACGGGACCGATGCTCCCGGTCACGACGATGACCTGTTTGCAGCCGGTGACCTCTACGGCGATCTCGAGGAACTCCTTGACGAACATGCCGGCGGTGGCGCTGCAGACGGGGTGCCGGTTGATGTCGCCGCCAGGCTCGACGACGGGCTCGGGGCTGATGAGAGTGTGGATTGGGTCTTGTTCGATGGCGATGAGGGACGTCTGGACCTGAACCAGCGGCGGGCGCTCGTCGCCGTCGTGAGCAGCCGTTTCATCACCGCCCAGTCCAAGCCGCGGGAGTGGCGTGCGCTGGTCGCGAACCCGGGGTTGATCAGGTCTCGGCTCAACGACATGTTCCTCGAGTTGCATATCGACCTGGATCGCGAAGTCGCCTATAAGCGTCAAGTCGCGCCGGAGGGGGAGCGGGGGAAGTTCCCGACCCTGCTGTATGACACCCCGTATACGCGCGAGGAAACGGTGGTGCTGGTGTACTTGCGCAGCCGCTATCTGGTTGAGCAGATGTCAGGTACACCCGGCCGGGTGCTGGTCGATGTCGACGAGATCGTCGAGCATTCTCGCTCGTTCCGGCCGCCGTCGCACACCGATATCGCCGGCATCGACGCGAAGACCCGCAAGGCCATCGACAACGTCCGTGTTGCCGGGCTCTTGGTCAAGACCGCCGATGAGCACCGGTTCGAGGTTCCGCGCGCCATCGAAGTCGTCCTCGAGATGGAGACCCTCGAGCGTCTCCTGGAGTGGCTGAGAAAAGCGAACGGATCCAGCGATCCGCCAGACGAGGATCGGTCCCCGGACTCGACGACGGACGACCCGACCGGCCAGACCCCACAGGAGCCTGCGTGACCACTATCACCGACCCGCACCAGACCGTTCCGCGGCCTGCTGCCGGCCGCAACGCCGGAACTCACCCGGATCAGCAGTGGAGGATCGCCAAGATCCAGGTCATCAACTGGGGTGGGTTCGAGGGCCTCAACACGTTGGAGTTCCATCCGCTCGGGACGTTGGTGACAGGGGCGTCAGGATGCGGCAAGAGCACTCTGCTGGATGCCTATCTCGCACTGATCATGCCGTACAACGTGCCCCTCAACGGCGCGTCGAACCAGGCCGAGGGCCGGGCCCGCAGCGAGGGGCAGCGCAACACGCTCAGCTACATGCGCGGCAAGATCGACGCCGACGCGGACCCGGTCACCGGTGAGGAGATCGCCCAGGTTCTGCGGGGCAAGAACCGGTCGACGTGGAGCATCATCTCGGCCGAGTTCCGCAGCGACCGCGGCAACCGATACACGCTGTTTCGAACGTACTTCGCGGCTGCGAGTGTCCGGTCCCCCAACGAGGTCCAGATGAGGATGTTCGCCGGCCCCGGCGAGATCGACGTGCAGGATTTAGCTGCCCTCGCCGCCACCGGGTTCAAACCCGCCACTGTCGAGCAGACGCTGCCCGGAACTCGGCACCACCTGCGCTACAGCGGCTTCTCGCAGACGGTCTATGCCGCGCTGGGGATCGGCGCGAACGGCGATGGCGGGAAAGCGTTGCTGATGCTCGCGCAGATCCAGGCCGGCGGGTCGATCAGCACGGTGAACGACCTGTACCGCAACCGGGTCCTGGAGAGGCCCGACACCTACACGAAGGCTGACAATGCCGTCGGGCACTTCAACAATCTCCAGTCGATGTACCTGAAGATGCGTACCGCCAAAGAGAAGTCGGACCGGCTCGCCCCGATCGTCGAGACCTACGACACCGCGGTCGCGAGCCAGCGCGAGCTCGAAGCCATCGACAGCGTCGGCATCACCCGAGACGGCGACACCCCCTACCTGGAATGGCGGCTGGCCACGGAAAGTCGCCTGATCGATGCCGCGCTGAACAAGAACCGCGACGAACGCACAGCTACCGACACCGAACACTTAGCGGCGCGGGCAACCGAGGACGGGCTCAGCGAGGAACTCCTGCAGACCCAGGAGGTCCGCCGCGCGCTCGGCGGTGACCGCCTCGACGAGCTGGACGCCTCCATTCTGCGCCTCGAAGCAGACCGGCGAGCAGCCGAAGAGGAGCGCGACCGGCTGCTGGGCAAGATCGGCCCGCTGGTAGAACAAGCCCAGGCAGCCGGCGAACAGTCGCCACTGGCCTCGGCGGCGGCATTGGCTGCCGCCGCGGCGGCAGCACAGACGCATGTCGCCGGCGCACCGTCGCGAGAAACCACGCTCCGCGCCGCCCGCGACGCGATCCAGGAACGCCGCTACCCGCTGCTGGACGAACTCAACCGGCTGAAACGCGACATCGCGACAATGTCCGGGCGTGAAAGCCGCATTGATACGCGCCTCGACGAGCGCCGCAACCAGCTGGCCCATGCTGCCGGGCTGCAACCGATCGATCTGCCGTTTGTCGCCGAGCTCATCGATGTGGCCGACGGCCAGGAGCGGTGGCGCACCGCCGTCGACAGCGTGCTGGGCGCGTTCGCCCGCACCTTGGTCGTCGACCAGGACTTCCTGGCCGAGTTCTCCCGCCGCATCGACGGCGTCAAACTCTCCGCACAGTTGCGATTCGAAGGAGTCGCGCTGCGCGACCACGAGGACCTGGTCGGCGACCCCGACCGCATCTCGGCACGCGTCGTCTACAAGCCAACGGCGTTCAGCCACTGGATCGCCGCCGAGATCGGCAAACGCGACGCGATCTGCGTCGAGCACGCCGACGGCTTGAATGGGCCTGGGTACCGCGTCGCGCTGTCCGGGCAGACCCGCAACGGCACGTCGGGAACGGTCGGCCAATCCGGTCGGCACAGCATTATCGGCTTCGCGAACGAGCAACTCATCGCCGACCTGAGCCTCGAGGTGGACGCACTCGAAACGCAGCTGATGGCGATCGACACCGAACTGAAGGCCCACGACGAGGGCCATGCCAAGTTCACTGCCCTGCTCAAAGCCAGCGAGCACCTCATCGATGCCGCCTGGGACCGGATCGACATCGAAGGAATCGAAGGCCGGATCAAGCAGCGCCACGACGACCGGTCCAGACTGCTGGCCTCCGACGTAGGACTGCACGAGGTCGACCAGAAGATCCTCGACCTCGACGGCCGGCTGCGCCGCGCGCGTCGCCTCACCTTCGACGCCGAAGGGAAGGTCGAGGCCGTCCAGAAGGTCTTCGGTGAACTCGTCGACCGTCAAGACGACCTCAACCGGGAAAGGGAACGCATCGAGGACTCAGGACGCTCGACGCTCACTGAGGACCACACCCGCCGCCTCGACCAGGCATTGACCGCCCTCGCGGCCGGGGCGCCGTTCGACCATCAGTCGTTTCGGCAGACCTGGGTCCGTGCGGTCAGCAACCATCTCAGTGAGCGGCTCCAGGCGGCGCAGCAGCGGCTGGGAGACATGCACCAGCAGCTGCGCACGATCTTCCAGTCCTACCTCGCCCAGTGGCCCGACCCGAACCTGTCCGACACAGCGGACGCCTACCCCGACTACAAACGCATCCTCGACGACATCCTCGCCACCGGACTACACGCACGGCGCGTCGCCTGGCTCGAAGCTGTCCGCGAGTGGACCGCCCAGGACCTCCTCCCGCTCAACGGCGCCGTGGAGAACTCGCTCAACGACATCGAGAAAAGGCTCGACGACATCAACACCATCCTTGCCATGTTGCCGTTCGGCGCCGGCCGTGACCGACTCCGGATCTCGTCTCGGCGCCTGGCGCCCGATGTGGTCGTCTCCTTCCGCAAAGAACTGCGCCGCCTCGCGAACGTCCCGTCGCGAGAACTCAGCGAGGATCAGCTCGTTCAGCGCTTCACCGAACTGCAGGAGTTCATTGGGCTGATCCGCCGTAGCGACGACAGACACCTGACCCGCGAGATGATCGAACGGAACCCGGGCCGCGACGCGCTACTCGATGTGCGTCGCCACATCGAGATCGAAGCGGTCCGCCACAGCCAGACAGGTGCCCGGCTCGCGACCTACCGGCGTCTATCGGAGAAGTCGGGCGGCGAAACACAGGAACTGATCGCGTTCATCCTCGGATCCGCGCTGCGGTACCGGCTCGGCGACGAAGAACGCGCACGGCCACGGTTCGCGCCGGTCTTCCTCGACGAGGGGTTCATCAAGGCCGATGCAGAGTTCGCCGGCCGCGCCGTTCAGGCCTGGCACGGACTCGGCTTCCAGTTGGTCATCGCCGCACCGTTCGACAAGGTCTCCGGACTCGGCGAGAACATGGGCACCCTAGCCACGGTAGGGAAGAGCCAGAAGACCGGGTTCTCCCAGATCATGAAGGTCGAACCGCTGGCCGCGTTCGAGCGCGACCCGTGGCTTGAGGCGACTGGAACGCTGCTCGATCCGGCCGACGAGTCATGAAAGAACCCGCGCAAATACTGACCTCGGTCCGCAATCGCCTCGAACGGTCCTGGTTCCACGAGGTCACGACCGGTCCGTGCGGCGACTGGCCGCACCCCTTCCCGCTGGGGGAGCCGACCGGCGCCGACCTAGAGACCGACTTCGCAGCGATCCACCGCCAGGCCGAGACCTGGTGGCGGTGGGCCGCCGACCAATACGCCGCCCTCGAGACGGCGAATCGGCGGGTGAGTGGAACCTTCCAGCAACTCCCGACCCACCTGCAGGTGGCCACAGTCGACGAGGCAGCCAGACTCCTCGGCGGGACCTGGCCCGACCGGCTCGCGCGAGGCCGCGCCCGCCAACTGGTGCTCGCCGAGCGGTTCCCGCTGCTCGGTGCCGGGCTCTCAACGACGGTCCGCGATACAGACCTTCTCGGCGACCAGGACTTCCAGACACTCTGCGCGGTCGGTGAATGGTTTCGTGACCATGGCGGCGAAGCCGCCGGCCTGACGCCCCGGCAGGTGCCGGTGCCGGGCGTGCACGCGAAATGGCTCAACACCAACCGCCGCCTCGTCGCCAGGCTCGCCGGGCTGGGCGACGAGGCGGCTCTCGGGCTACTGCCACCGCACCCCGCCCGCATCCACTTCACCTACCTGGACTCCGCCTACCTGGCAACGGGCGGCCGGCGCCATGACTCGGCGACCGTCGGTGACCACGCCGCGCCAGCTTACCGGCCTCGTGTCGTGATCATCTCGGAGAACAAGGACACCGCGATCCATTTCCCGCCGATCCCGGGTGGTATCTCCATTGAAGGTGTGGGCCGCGGCGGAGGCACCGTGGCGTCTTTCTCCTGGGTCCGCGACGCCCAGATCCTGGTGTACTGGGGCGATATGGATGCCGACGGGATGGAGATCCTTGACGGATTCCGCACCGCCGGACTGCCCGTCCAAAGCATCTTGATGGATGGCGACGCCTACGAGACCTGGGAACGGTACGGCACGAACACGGACCCGAAAGGTCGGCCGCTGGGACCCCGACCACCACGACTGGTGCCAACCCTGACCGATACCGAACGCGGGCTGTACCACGACCTGTGCTCACCTGGCTGGACCAGGCATCGCCGCGTCGAACAAGAACGCATACCGCTCGCGGTCGCGGCCCGGATCGTCGGGTCCTGGTGCTGACTGTCCGGCCCAGACCGTCGCGCCGCACCTGGGTCAACATGACGACGTGACCGTGACGCTGGAGGTGGCCGATGCGGAGGATCGTACCGAGCTGACCACCGCAACGACGGCGACTCCTCAGGCATCAGCAGCGGCCGACCGGTCCAGGCCCGACACGAACAGCGCATCCGGCGAACCTTCCTCGCGGGTACGGTCCCGGGCAGGCCAGTCGAGAAGTCGGGCGGCCAGCCGGAGATGTGGCGAGCTGGCAGAGGAATCGTTCGAGGACGTACCAGACCATGATTTCGTCGGTGGCACGCGTTTGCCGGCGTGCTGAGTTCCGCAAGTCGTTTAGATGCGACCGGCTCGGCATCGCGTTCAACTTCGGCAGACTGGTCGCTCGGACGGGAACGCGGTAGGCCAGCCACCAGCTGCGTGCAGCTTGAAGCAGACCCAACCAATCACGGCGAGCTCGTACCCGGACTTCGCCTGGATGATCAGCAGGACTACGAGACCTTCGCGGCAGGTCAGGGGCGACGACGGTCTAGTACAGGGCGCGGTCGGCGTAGCGGGCACCGTGGAGCTGTCTGATTGCGTCGAGGACTTGTCCTCGGCTGCTCGCGCCGCCGGCGAGGATCGCCAGCTCAATGTCGTCGAGTTCGGCGAGGAAGCCGTAGAGGCTGCGCAGTTGCTCGCTGAGCTCGTTCAGGCTGGGTGGCGGTACAGCGAGTAGACCGATGCTTTGTTCGTCGAAGTCGGCGGCTGTCCTGGCTCGGCGCCAGAGTGCGGGGTCATAGGCGACCGCGCCGGAGACTGGGGACCACAGCGTTGGCGGCGAGGCCAGACCGTACTGGTCGACCCAGTTCTTGAGTACGGCCAGGCGACGCACTGCTGCGCGGTCGAAGCTCGAGTGAGGGCTGTTGGTTGCGATCCACACCAGGTCGTACACATCACGTGCGGGTGTGCGCCGGGTGAGGCGCGCGATCTTTTCGGCCATGTTCTCCGTGAGCGCCATCACCGGTAGAGCGGTCGGCAGGTCGTAGGCGTCGTGGATGGCGAGCCGGATCCATCCCCGCTGGTCGGGTGGCAGCCACGGGGCTGGTCCGATGTCGAGCTTGGTCGTCAGATTGCCGACCCCACCGAACGGTGTGTCGTAGGCAACTTGTGGTCGTCCGCGATGGTCGTCAACGCGGTAGTGGAAGCCGTCGATCTCGAGACCGTCGATCTCACCGCGCAGCAGGTCGGACACAACGGTTGGGTCATCGGCGGGGTCACGGACCGAGAAGTCCAGATCGGTGGAAAAGCGTCCTGCGTTGCCCGCATAGAGCTTGCGCAGTGCGGTGCCGCCCTTGAATACGAGGTGCTCGAATGTGGCTTGCTCATGCAGGTGTGCGAGCAGGAGATCCTGTGCAACGTCGATCAGAGCGGCGTGCCGACCGCCGGGTCCCTGAGGGGTGTGACGTGCCAGCCAACCAGTGGTGATGCGGCTCATGTCGCCTCTGTGAGTTCGCGGGGGTCGAATGGCAGTAGGCCGTCGGCCACGTTGAAGCGCTTGTCAAAGCGCCGAGTGACTCGGGGTCGACCAAACCAGGTCACGTTGTTTGGTTTGGTCGGTTGCAGCAGGTCCGCTGTCTTTGGCGCGACGCCGCTGAGTAGATAGGCAAGTCGTGGGCGTACGGTGGTCGGTCGCCGGTGTAGTTCCTCGTCCAGATCGTTGACCGGGGACCGCTCGGCGAGGTCGGGGAGTGCCTCGGCGAACGTGGTCCAGTCCCGCACGTCGCCTGGCTTGGTCGCCAGGTGAGCCAGGATGGTGGCTGGCTGGTGGACCGGAAGTTGATCGAGGTCCGCTGGGGTGAGTCGAGCGGAGAAATGCATGACTCGCATGCGCTGCTTGAGCGAGTCGGGGACCACTGTCTTGACCGGCACTGCGATCTCGTGGCGATCCGGTGCGCGCTCGGCCAATCCGTGGAGCCACAGAGCGCTGCCCAGGGCAACTGTCGCTGAGTCGTGACCAGCCAGCATTGCGGCCCGCAAGTCGATGAACGGGTCGCCGTGACCGTAGGGTCCGGCGTGCGCACCGGGGGCGAACTCGTACACACCGCGTTGCCCGGTGGGTAGTAGCCACCCTGCCGCGCGCAGCCGGCCGGCGAGTATCTTCGGTGGAGTTCGAAGCCCAACCTCCTCGGCGAGGCGGGCAAGGTCGTCCATCCTGACCAAGGTGAGTTGACGGAGCTCCAGGTCAGCGACCAAATGTGCAAGGCCTCGCGACAGGGTCCGTGCAGGTACTGTCATGAGAGCCTCCCAGGTAACCATTTCGGATACCAATGTACCGTATGTGACAGCATTGTCAAGCCGGACGCCTGAGTAACCAGGTTAGATACCTTGAGGCTGTCAATGACAGTGTGCTGATGCGTTGTTCGCGCCTAGTGTGAGCTGTCAGCATGCTCGCTCATCGTGAAACGTATTCAGTATTTGCACCTGGCAGGATGGTCGCGTGAGAGTCGGTGACGATCGCGATGGCGGCGGCCTCGACCTGCGTCGTGAGCTGTCCGAGCTCCGGGCCGAGCGAGACCGGTTGCGGGTTGAGAATGCGCGGTTGTCGCGTCTGCTGGAGCTACGAGGCCAGGACACCACGCCCGCGGCCGAGCAACTCGCGGCCCCGATCGGGCCTGGTGGGCTGGTGTCGATGGCAGGCTCGACGACGCAGCAGAAGCTCGCCCTCTACCTGAGCCTGTTCCGTGCCAGGAACGACACGTACGCCAAGCATTGGGAGGATCCACGCACGGGAAAGAAAGGGTGGATGCCTGTGGCGGCGGGTGGGTGGCGCAAGGGTATGACTCGCGCGACCGCCCGCCTGCTCCCGCTGACTCCAGATGTCGTCGCGGAGCACCTGGCTGCGCGGTCGCGGCAGGATCTGTTCATCGGCCTGTACCCGATGCTCCCAAACAACACCTGCTGGTGGCTGGCCGCAGACTTCGACGGCAAGACCGCGATGCTCGACGCCCTTGCGTACGTCAAGGCCGCCCGAACTGCAGGCGTC
Organism: Kribbella sancticallisti; assembly: GCF_039530625.1. Lineage (NCBI taxonomy): Bacteria > Bacillati > Actinomycetota > Actinomycetes > Propionibacteriales > Kribbellaceae > Kribbella > Kribbella sancticallisti. The sequence continues at coordinate 130,230 of NZ_BAAAOS010000054.1, forward strand.
CCCGCTGCGCTAGAGATCTCCCAGTCCGGTGCTGGGGCACACGTGTGGATCTTTTTCACCGAGGCGATCCCCGCACAGACGGCACGCGCGGTCGGGACTGCGCTGATCCACGAGGCCATCCTCCAGCGCGGCGCCATGAGCCTAGGCTCCTACGACCGTCTGTTCCCAAGCCAGGACGTACTGCCCGGCTCTGGTCCTGGCAACCTGATCGCCGCACCGCTCCACGGCAACCGCCGCAAGAACGGGCTCACGCTCTTCCTCGACCCGGCCACGCTGGAACCGTACGAGGACCAGTGGGCGTTCCTCTCGACGCTGGACCGGCTCACCCCGGGTGACGCCGCCCGTCTCGCCCGTAAGGCGGCACGCGCCACCGTTGGCAGCGACGTCACGACCCTGGCACGAGCCGAGTCCACCAAGGTGCACCCGCCCATGCCGCCGGTGGTGCGCGCCGAACTCGCCGCCGGCCTGGTTCTCGACGCGACCGCACTCCCGCCCGCTGCTCTTGCGACCTTCAAGCATGCCGCATCGATGGCGAACCCGAAATTCTACGAGCGGCAACGGCTGCGCAAGTCCACCTGGGAAACCCCGCGGTTCGTTACCGGCTACGACCTGACCCTGGACGAGAAGCTTGTCCTGCCTCGCGGACTCCGGCACCTGGTCACCGGCATCGTCGAGCGCAGCGGTGCCCGCCTCGATGTCACCGACAACCGGATGGCGGGCACGGAGATCGACGTCGCGCTCATCGGCGAGCTCGCCGACCGGCAGGCCGCGGCAGTCGGCGAGCTGCTCGCGCACGACGACGGCATCCTGGTCGCCCCGCCAGGATCGGGCAAGACCGTTATGGCGTGCGCGGTCATCGCCGAACGAGCGGTGTCCACACTGATCCTGGTCGACCGCAAGGCCCTCGCCGACCAATGGCGGACTCGACTGACCGAGTTCCTCGGCCTCAAACCAGGACAGCTCGGCGGCGGACGGACCAAGCTGACAGGGATCGTCGATGTCGCCATGCTGCCCACCCTGGCCAGGCATGACGACATCGAGAACCTGACTACCGGATACGGACAGATCATCGTCGACGAAGCTCACCACGTAGCCGCAGCTGCCTACGACCACTCGGTGAAGAAGATCGGCGCCAGGTATTGGCTCGGTCTCACTGCCACCCCTGACCGCCGCGACGGCCTCGGCGAGCTTCTGCGCTGGCAGCTCGGACCGGTCCGGCACACGATGACTGACGAGATACCAGGGACGCTGCCCGAAGCAGCCGACGCCAGTGCAGGACCGGCGCGAGTGCTGCATGTGCACGAGACCAGCTTCACCGCGGCAGACATTGCTCAGGATGCGCCGTCGCTTATCGCCGAGGCTCACCGGGCACTCACCGTCGACAAAAATCGCAACGAGAAGATCGTCGACGACGTCCACGCCGCTCTCACCCGGGGGCGGAACTGTCTGATCCTGACCCGCCGGGTGGCCCACCTCGAGACGCTGACCTCGCTCCTGGCTGGTCGTGGTCACGAACCGCTTGTGCTCCAGGGCGGCATGCCAGCCAAGGAGCGGCGTGCCATCGTCGAACGACTCGCCGACGCCAAGGCCGGGGACGGTGTCCTGGTTGTGGGCACCACACCGTTCGTCGGCGAAGGGTTCGACGCACCGGCCCTGGACACCCTGTTCCTCGCGGCGCCGATCTCCTTCGATGGACTCCTGCTCCAGTGCGCCGGGCGAGTCGTGCGCCCGGCACCCGGCAAGACCGTCGCTGAGGTCCACGACTACCACGATGTGCTCGTTCCGATGCTGGCAGTCTCGCTCCAGCGACGCATGCCCGGGTACAAGCGGCTGCGATTCGACCGGGCCTGAAGGCGGTCCCTCGGCTGATGCATCACAGATGGTCGAAGTGATGCAGTTGTCACTGGTAAACAGTGGCGGGGCCTGTTGCATCACCGTCATGCATCATTTGGTCGCTGGCGCGCTGTGCCGCTGGGTCTGCGAGAGGATGGCCGATGTGAACCGTCTCGGATCCTCCACAAGTCCCTACCTGCTCCAACACGCTGAGAATCCAGTGGATTGGTGGCCCTGGACTCCGGAGGCTTTCGAGGAAGCGCGGCGGCGCGATGTACCCGTTCTGCTATCAATTGGTTACGCTGCGTGCCACTGGTGTCACGTGATGGCGCACGAGTCGTTCGAGGACGAGGAGACAGCGGCCTACCTGAACGAGAACTTCGTCTGCGTGAAGGTGGATCGCGAGGAGCGTCCGGACGTGGACGCGATCTACATGCAGGCCACGGTCGCGATGACGGGCCACGGGGGCTGGCCGATGTCGGTGTTCCTGACGCCGACGGCCGAGCCGTTCTTCTGCGGCACCTACTTCCCGTCGGAGCCTCGGCCGGGGATGGCGACGTTCCGGCAGGTGCTGGAGTCGCTGGCCGAGGCCTGGCGGACCAAGCGACAGCAGATCGACGACATCGGCCGCTCGGTGGTCGACCAACTCGGGGCGCGGGCGAGCGCAGTACAGGGGGCGATCGAGCTGCCCGCGCTGGATCGGGCAGTGGAGTTGCTGGCGATGGACTTCGATCCGGTGGATGCCGGGTTCGGGTCGGCGCCGAAGTTCCCGCCGTCGATGGTGCTGGACTTCCTGCTCCGCCATCATCGCCGGACCGGGTCCGAGAACGCGTTGACGATGGTCGCGCAGACGTGCGAGCGGATGGCCCGCGGCGGCATGTACGACCAGTTGGCCGGGGGATTCGCGCGGTACAGCGTGGACGGGCAGTGGGTGATCCCGCACTTCGAGAAGATGCTGTACGACAACGCCCTGCTGCTCGACGTCTACACGCACTGGTGGGCGATCACCGAGGAGCCGCTGGCCAAGCGCGTCGCCACCGAGACCGCCGACTTCCTGCTCGCCGAGCTCCGCACCCCCGAGGGTGGATTCGCCTCCGCGCTCGACGCCGACACCGAGGGCGAAGAAGGCCTGTACTACGTCTGGTCCCCCGAGGAGCTCCGTGAACTGCTCGGCGACGACGCCGACTGGGTGATCGACCTCTGCAGCGTCACCGGCACCTTCGAGCACGGCACCTCCGTCCTGCAACTCCGCCGCGATCCCGAGGACCCGGCCCGCTGGCACAAAGCCCAAGCCGTACTGCGGAACGCCCGGCAGGCCAGGACCTACCCGGGTCGCGACGACAAGGTGGTCGCCGCCTGGAACGGGCTCGCGATCACGGCGCTGGCCCGGGCGGGCGTAGTACTGGAGAAGCCCGAGTACGTCGAGGCGGCGGTGGCCGCGGCCGAATTGGTCCGGGACGTGCATCTGGACGAGTCCGGAATCCTGCGCCGCACCTCGCGCGACGGCAAGGTGGGCACCGCGCACGGAGTACTGGAGGACTACGCGGCCTTCGCCCAGGCGTGCCTCACGCTGCTCGGTGTCACCGGCAACAGTTCGTGGTTGCGGATCGCCCAAGCCCTGCTGGAGCGGGTGCTCGGCCAATTCGTTGCCGATGGCATCTTCTATGACACGGCCGGCGACGCCGAGACGCTGGTGTGGCGTCCGCAGGACGCGACGGACAACGCCAGCCCGTCCGGGGTGTCCTTGGCTGCCGAGGCGCTGACGACGCTGGCCTCGGTGACCGGATCGGCCCGCTACGAGGAGGCCGCCCAGCAGGCGCTGGCTGCTTCGTCGGCTCTGGCCGACCGCGCTCCGCGGTTCGCCGGGCGCGGTCTGGCGGTGGCCGAGACGCAGGCAGGTGGCCCGCTGGAGATCGCGATCGTGGGGGAGTCCGGCGAACTGCTGCGCACCGCGCTGAAGGACGCGCCGTGGGGGACGGCCGTGGTGAGTGGCGAGCCGGGGGCCGACGACGTGCCGTTGCTTGCCGGGCGCGACCTCGTCGGCGGGCAGCCCGCGGCCTACGTGTGTCAGAAGTTCACCTGCCGGCTGCCGGTCGTGTTGCCGGAAGACCTTCGCCGTGAGGTGGACAGCGCTCGCTGACAACGCGCGCCAGTGCGGGTTTTCCCTGTCGTTTCGCCGGAATCCCTTGACTCAGCGCCGTGCGGGGGCCAGAGTCCTCCCTCAGTCGGATGTAACAGAACTCGCATGTCCTGACACGCAGTGTCACAAGTGAGCAGTGGCACTGCTGGGCCAGATACATCCGGCGTCCCCATTTGAACTGGTCGCTGCGCCCAAACAGCGACCACACCGTGAGGAGATGTTGTCTTGAAACGACTGACATCAGCAGGGGCGGTGGCCATCGTCGCAGCAGCGGGAATGGCCGGAGCCTTCACCGGGTCGCCCGCGGGAGCCGCCAACCGGACGGCTCCGCTCCCGGCTTCCGGCTTCAACCAGCCGGCCGCCGTCCAGGCCGAACAGGCGCTGACCGCGCAGACGGCCGCCGCCCTCGGCCTCGGAGGTGGCGAGGTGCTCAAGGTCCGCGACATCGTCAAGGATGCCGACGGCATCGAGCACGTCCGCTACGACCGTACCTACAACGGTCTCAAGGTCGTCGGCGGCGACCTGATCGTGAAGCGTGACAGCGACACGATCAAGAGCGTGATCTACAACCGCGGCGCGACCAAGGTGGGTGTCCCGTCCACCAAGCCGACGCTGTCGCAGGCCGCCGCGCTCGCCAAGGGCTCGAAGGCCGCGGACTTCAAGGCCACCAGCAACAAGGGGGCGCTGGTCGTCTTCGCCGCCACCGGCAAGCCGGTCCTGGCCTACGAGGTCGTCACCTCGGGCGTCAAGGCCGACCAGACCCCGTCGGTGCTGCACACCTTCGTCGACGCCAAGACCGGCGCCGTCCTGGCCCAGGACGACGAGATCAAGACCGGTACCGGCAACTCGATGTACTCCGGCACGGTGAGCATCGGCACGTCGGGCAGCTTCTCGATGACGGACCCGAGCCGCGGTGGCAACTGGACCACCGACCTGAACGGCGCGACCTCCGGGTCCGGCACCACCTTCACCGACCCCGACGACACCTGGGGCAGCGGCACCACCGCGAACCGCCAGACCGCCGGCGTCGACGCGCACTACGGCTCGCAGCTGACCTGGGACTACTACAAGAACGTCCACGGCCGCAACGGCATCTTCAACAACGGCCAGGGTGCGCGGTCCCGCGTGCACTACGGCAACGCCTACGTGAACGCGTTCTGGGACGGCACCCAGATGACGTACGGCGACGGCTCGGGCAACGCCCGGCCGCTGACCTCGATCGACGTGGCCGGCCACGAGATGAGCCACGGCGTCACCGAGGCGACCGCGAACCTGAACTACTTCGGCGACGCGGGTGGTCTGAACGAGTCCACCTCGGACATCTTCGGCACCGCCGTCGAGTTCTCCGCGAACAACTCGTCCGACCCGGGTGACTACCTGATCGGCGAGAAGATCAACATCAACGGCAACGGCACCCCGCTGCGCTACATGGACAAGCCGAGCAAGGACGGCCGCAGCTACGACTGCTACAGCGGCGCGGTCGGCGGCGCTGACCCGCACTACTCCTCCGGCCCGCTGAACCACTGGTTCTACCTGGCCTCCGAGGGCACCGGCAGCAAGGTCATCGGTGGCGTCACCCACGCCAGCACCGCCTGCGACGGGTCGACCGTCACCCCGGTGGGCCGCGACGTGGCGGCCAAGGTCTGGTACCGGACGCTGAGCACCAAGCTCACCTCGGGCAGCACCTACGGCAATGCCCGTGACGGTGCGATCAACTCCGCCAAGGAGCTGTACGGCACCGGCTCGGCGCAGTGCGCCGGCATCGCGGCGGCCTTCACCGCCATCTCGGTCCCGGCCGGCTCGGCCACCTGTGGCGGCACCGACCCCGAGCCGCCGACCGGTGACAACCTGATCAAGAACCCGGGCTTCGAGTCGGGAGCGGCCAACTGGACCGGCACGACGGGTGTGATCACCAACAGCAGTTCGAAGCCCGCACACGGCGGCACCTACAAGGCCTGGCTGCAGGGCAACGGCCGCAGCACCACCGAGAACATCGCCCAGTCCGTCGCCATCCCGGCGGCAGCCACCTCGGCCAGTCTCTCGCTGTGGATCCGGATCGACACCGCCGAGACCACCAGTTCCACGGTCTACGACACGGTGAAGGTGCAGATCGTGGACGGTGGCACGACCACCACGCTGGCGACGTACTCGAACCTGAACAAGAACACGTCCTACGTACAGAAGACCTTCAACGTGACCGCCTACAAGGGCAAGACCGTCTCGGTGAAGTTCCTCGGCCAGGAGGACTACTCGCTGCAGACCAGCTTCGTCATCGACGATGTCTCGCTGGTAGCAGGCTGATCCACCGGCCAGTCCCGCTGTGACCAAGTCCGGGGCGTACGACCTCCGCCCAGGTCGTACGCCCCGGCCTCTTTTGTGAGCCACGGTTTGTGAGGCAAAGGAGTTCCCCCATGCTCAAGTCCCCGCTGTACGGCGTACTCGGCGTCGGCCTGGTCGCCACCGCCGTCCTCGTCCCCGGCAGCTCCGCCCAGGCTGTCGAGTCGCCCGACATCTCCGTCACCAACGCCAAGGCGCACCTCGACCAGTTCCAGTCGATCGCCACCAGCAACGGCGGCAACCGCTACACCGGCCGCCCCGGCTACCTCGCGTCGGCCAACTGGGTGAAGTCGAAGCTCGACGCGGCCGGCTACACCACCTTCCTGCAGTCGTTCTCCACCTCGGCCGGTACGTCGTACAACGTGATCGCCGAGTGGCCGCACGGCGACGCGAACCACGTCGTGATGGCCGGCTCGCACCTGGACAGCGTCAGCTCCGGGCCCGGCATCAACGACAACGGAACCGGCAGCGCCGGCGTACTCGAAACCGCACTCGCCTACGCTGCCAGTGGCCAGAACCCCAAGAATCGTTTGCGTTTCGGCTTCTGGGGCGCCGAGGAGCTCGGCCTGCTCGGCTCGAAGTACTACGTCAACAACCTGCCCGCGGCCGAGCGCGACAAGATCGAGCTCTACCTGAACTTCGACATGATCGGGTCGCCCAACCCCGGCTACTTCGTCTACAACGACAACCCGGCCGGCAACGGCGCCCGCGACGACCTGACCAGTTACTTCACCGGCAAGAGCATCCAGACCGAGTACATCGACGTACAAGGTCGCTCGGACCACGCGGCGTTCCGCGCGCTCGGCATCGCCACCGCCGGGACGTTCTCCGGCGCCGAGGGGACCAAGACGTCCGCGCAGGCGGCCAAGTGGGGCGGCACGGCCGGGCAGGCGTACGACCCGTGCTACCACCGCTCCTGCGACAACATCAACAACCTCAACCTGACCTCGCTGGACCGCCAGATCGATGCCATCGGCCACATGATCTGGAACTACGCGCAGAAGGAGTACGGAAGCACCGAGCCGCCGGCCGGTGACAACCTGATCCAGAACCCGGGCTTCGAGTCGGGCGCGGTGAACTGGACCGGCACCACCGGCGTGATCACCAACAGCACCTCCAGGCCCGCGCACGCCGGCACCTACAAGGCCTGGCTGCAGGGCAACGGCCGCACCACCACGGAGAACCTCGGCCAGTCCGTGGCGATCCCGTCGTCGGCGACGGCTGCCGCGCTGTCGTTGTGGATCCGGATCGACACGACCGAGACGACCACCTCGACCGTCTACGACACGGTGAAGGTGCAGGTGGTCGACGGTGCCACGACGACCACGCTGGCGACGTACTCGAACCTGAACAAGAGTACGTCGTACGTGCAGAAGACGCTGAACGTCCTTGCCTACAAGGGCAAAACCGTCACGATCAGGTTCCTCGGCCAGGAGGACTCGTCGCTGCAGACGAGCTTCGTGATCGACGATGTGGCCCTGACGGCCAACTGATCGGGGGCCTAGACCGGCTTGCAGAGCTTGCCGGGCGCGGCGGCTTCGGTGAGCAGAGTGCTCACCGGGGCCGCCAACGGCTTCAGCTTCGGATCCTCGAGTCGGGCGAGTCCGCCGCCGGCCCCGACCGCGACGATCATGTCGTCGGGGTGTCGCACGGTCGGCTTCGTGACGCCGACACTCGCCCAGTCGACCTGGCCGGCCGCGGTCGTGAGGGTGTTGAGGAAACCGGCCTCGAGCTTGCAGCGGACGGGATCCTTGCCCCGCGAACCGATGCTGGTGATCCCGTCCGTCCCGACGACGATGTGGTCGTCGAACCCGGCGAATCCGCCGGTCCTGGTGACGGTCAGCGGCAACGCGCCCGGCGTACCGGTCGTCGGAGTACCGCTGGTCGGGGAACCGGGGGTGGGCATGCTGCTGGACGAGGCGGACGGCGAAGCGCCCGCGCCGGGGTCCGATTCGTCGCCGCACCCGGTCAGGACCAGGCCGGCGGCGGCTGCCAGAACTGCGTACCGGATGCTCTTCACACCCTCATCCATACCCACTCGCGGGGTGACGGCAGACTTCGTGCATGGGCTGGTACACGAATGTCATCCGGTCGTTAGGGCACCGGCCCTGGTTCGCCGCGGTCGGTCGCGCAGTGGTACCACTAGATCGCTGGCTGCAACGCACGACCGGCGGCCGGGTCACCATCCTCGGGCGATCCGCCTTGCCTACTTTGCTTCTGACCACCAAGGGCCGGAAGTCCGGCCTGCCGCGGACCGTGCCGCTGCTCTACGCTCCCGACGGTGACGCGTTCGTCGTCACGGCCTCCAACTGGGGTCAGAAGGAGCATCCCGCCTGGTCCGCCAACCTGCTCGCCTGCTGCGAGGCGACGGTCTTGCTGTCCGGTGGACGAGAGGTCCCGGTCCGTTCCGCCCTGGCAGAAGGGCCGGAGCGGGACCGGGTCTGGCCACTCGTCACCCGGGTCTGGCCCGCCTACGACACGTACGTCGAACGCAGCGGCCGGGCAATCCGGGTATTCGTCCTGACGCCTAGCTGATCGGCGACACCAGGTCGACCAGGGTGCGAGTGAGCCGCACTCGCTGCTCGAACAGCTTCAGGTCGTCATCGCCCGCCCGGCCCAGCGCCTCCAGTGGCAAGGCGGTGAAGGTGGCGCGGGCCAGCAGAGAGCCCAGATAGCCGTACCGCACCTCCTCCTCCGACACGGTCATCCCTTCGGCGGCCAATCCCTCCATGAACGCCGCAAGGATGATCTGGTGGATCGTCGGCAGTTCCCCCGGCTCCAACTCGCCTGCGTGGGCAAGGCCCACCAGCAGTTGGCCGAGGTCGAACCCGACGGCCTGCGGGCAGTCGAACCCCCAGTCGATCGCCACGAACTCGTCCGGCTTGTCCATCGGCACCAGCAGATTCTGCGGACTCGCGTCCCCGTGCTGGTAGCACTGCGGCAGCGCGTCCAGCGCATCCAGTACTGCGGGCAGCCGCTGCCCCAGGTCGAGCAGGTCTTCCCGCAGCCCGTGGTCACCCACGTTGCGGACGGCTTCCGCGAGCAGCGGGTGCTGCCACGTCTCCTCATTCGCCAGGGCGGGAAGAGCGGCCATCATCACGCGGCCGTTCGTGTAGTATCGCAAACCACTTCCGCGGGTCTCGACGTCGTCCCGGACCACGAACGGCCTGGTCAGGTGTGGCTGGCGCCGGGCGGACAACTGGCCGAGCAACTGCGCCGCCCGCTCGAACCGGTCCAGCTTCCAGCAGCCGGGCCGCTGGATCACGTTCTCCATCCACAGGGTGGCCCGGTCGTCGTCGTACTCGCTGATCCAGTACAGCCGCGGCAGTCGCAGGCCGTCCGGAAGCACCGACGCGATGTCGCTGCGGTGCACCGCGACCTCCAGCTTCCACGGCATGTTGCGGATGAAGTCGTCGCGGATCTGCTCGGGGACGAACTGGATGATCGGCGAATGCCGGACCGACTGGAGCTTCTTGACGAAGCAGGACCAGTCGACCGACTCCCCACTGGGCAGGCCGGCGGTGCCGAACACCCGGAGCAGCGCCTCGGTACTCGGGGTTCCGATCGGGTAGTCGACCGGTTCCACCCGGGCGCCGGCCGGTACGGCGTCGGGCCGACCGGTGATGGTCCGCACCAGACTGGCCAGCGCCTCCCCGGTCGGTGCGTCCCGGCCCAGCGCGGCCAGCCCGTCTGCTGTCGTCGTGGTGTTCATGGGTCCCCCCGGCCTCGGTGATGTTCCGATGCTGCCGCCGAACCTTCAGCTCATCTTCAGACCACCCGGACGAAAAAGTAAAGCAGCCTTACCATCCAGATAGTAAAGTTGCCTTATGACTTCCGTCAACGCCCTTTCGGGTCGCTCGGCCGGCGTCCGCGGGCCGCATGTCGCCGCCCTTCTGGGCCTCGTGCTCAAGCGGTTGCGACTGGAGGTTCTGGAGGACTCGGAGCGGCTTTTCCCCGGCCTGCGGGTGTCACATTTCCGGCTGCTGGAGCTGATGCCCGAGAGCGGGGCCCGGATCACCGACCTGGCCGAGATCGCGGGGATGACGAAGCAAGCGCTCGGGCAGCACATGGACTACCTGCAGGAGCGCGGCTACACGGCGTCGGAGCGGTTGCCGGAGGATCGCCGGGTCCGACTGGTTCGGCGTACGGCCAAGGGGGACGAGGCCGTGGTCTTCAGCCAGGCGGCGATCGGGCGCGTCGAGCGGCAGTGGCGCGATCAGCTCGGCCCGGAGCGGTACGACGTGTTCCGCGAAGCCATGCTCGAGTTGGGTGAGCCGCTCATCGACGACCTGCGCTCACTGCAGGAGACCTAGTGTCCTGAGTCAGGGCCTCGGCCTAGCCCGCCCGGTAGGTGGCGATGCTGACCGCGATGTAGTGGCAGATGAAGGCGGCCACGGTGCAGGCGTGGAAGATCTCGTGGAAGCCGAACCACAGGGGTGACGGGTTCGGCCGCTTCGTGCCGTAGATGACCGCGCCGATCGAGTAGAGGCCGCCGCCGATCGCGAGCAGCGTCACCACGGCCGCGCCGCCCAGGTGGTAGAAGTCGTTCATCCAGAAGATCGCGACCCAGCCCAGCGCCAGGTAGATCGGCGTGTAGAGCCAGCGGGGCGCGCCGACCCAGAAGATCCGGAACAGGATGCCCAGCACGGCGCCGCCCCAGACCATGCTGAGCAGCAGCACCCGCTCGTCGCCGCGCAGCAGCACCATGCCCAGCGGGGTGTAGGTGCCGGCGATCAGCAGGAAGATGTTGCTGTGGTCGAGTCGGCGCAGGATCGCCTCGCCGGTCGGACCCCAGTAGAAGCGGTGGTAGAGCGCCGAGATGCCGAACAGCAGCATCGCGCCCAGCGTGTAGACCGCGGCGGCCCAGCGGGCGCTCGAACTCGGCGCCAGGCAGATCAGCACGATGCCGGCCGCGGTGGCGAGCGGGAACGTGCCCGCGTGCAGCCAGCCGCGCAGTTTCGGCTTGAGCGGGGAGAGCGCGTCGGTGAGGCGATGGTGGCGCTCGGCGGGTGGGGTGGTGGTGGAATTGGCCGTCATCGCCATCCTCTCGTGCGCGCGTCGGGTACCTACGCAACCGTAACCTACGCAGGCGTAGGTTCAATGGTCCACAAGGATGAAATGTAGGCGATATCACCGGGACAGACAGACTCCCCGGAGTGTCTGATGCACGAACAGAGGCAAAAGTTCGCTCACTCTACGGAAACGTTTTTCTCCGCTAGCCTCGAAGCCTGAGAGTCTTCGAGGAGAACATCTGCCCATGCCCACACCTGGCAAAGCAAAGCTGCGCGACGTCGTCTACGGACTGTACGAGCGCCGGCTGGCGCGCTCGCTGTCACCGGACCGGATGCCCCGGCACATCGGCGTCATCATCGACGGCAACCGGCGCTGGGCCAGGGCCGCCGGCGACCCGGTGTCGCGCGGGCACGAGGCCGGGGCGACCAAGATCACCGAGTTCCTGCACTGGTGCGACGAGGTCGGCGTCAAGGTCGTCACGGTGTGGATGCTGTCCACCGACAACCTGACCCGCCCGGCCGAGGAGCTGGAGCCGCTGCTGCGGATCATCGAGCAGACCGTCGAGGAGCTCACCTCGATCGGCCAGTGGCGGATCCACCCGGTCGGCGCGCTCGATCTGCTGCCGGGCGCGACGGCCGAAGTACTGAAGGGCGCCGAGGCCGCCACCGAGAACGTCGACGGCATGCTGGTCAACGTCGCGGTCGGGTACGGCGGCCGCCGCGAGCTGGCCGACGCGGTCCGCTCGCTGCTGCTCGAAGAGGCCGCCAAGGGCATCTCGATCGAGGAGCTCGCCGAGCGGGTCGACGTCGAGCACATCGCCGAGCACCTGTACACGAAGGGCCAGCCGGACCCGGACCTGGTCATCAGGACGTCGGGGGAGCAGCGGCTGGGCGGCTTCCTGTTGTGGCAGAGCGCGCTGAGCGAGTTCTACTTCTGCGAGGCGCTCTGGCCGGACTTCCGTCACGTCGACTTCCTTCGCGCGATCCGGAGCTACGCCCAGCGAGAGCGCCGCTTCGGGACCTGAGTACGGCGACGTCCGCGACCTCAGCGTCCCCGCGGCCGCAGCGGCGGCACGTAGTACGGCGGCGGAGGTAGTAGGCGTAGGTGGCGGCGCCGAGTGCGGCTCCCCAGACGACCCAGAGCATGCCGGGCATCGCGAGGCCCCACAAGGAGCCCGCGTTGTCGCCTGGCAGCCGGATGTTCATCAGGCCGGCGGGGATCAGCACCACGGCCACGATCGACGCCGGGACGATCGCCACCGCCGGGCGGACCCGCCGGCCCGCCTTGAACCAGATCCAGCGGGGATAGACCTCACCCCAGCGGTGCACCAGGCCGTGCGTGAGGATGCCGCCGCCGATGCCCATCGCCGCCATCGCGAGGCCGATCTCGAGCATGCCGGGGGTGTCGACCATCATCTGGTGGAACTCGTCGGTGATGCCGAGCGGCCAGCCGAAGTACCAGGCGATCCGGGTGAACTCGTACGGGATGTTCGAGACCGCGGCGATCAGGACTGCCCAGCGACCCCAGCGGAGCGCCCCTGCGGGCGTCATCCAGGCTTTGACGGGCTTGTCGCCGCGTCCACAGCTGATGCAGGCCTCGTGGCGCCTGCGGTGATAGATGACGGCCGTAGCGGCCCATAGAAGGCCGCCCACGAACATGATCAGGATGTTCGCCCGGTGCCAGTAGAGGATGTCGCCGACACCGTCCTGCTCGCCTGGCACGCCGGTGAACGCGAAGACCACGATCGCGGGTGACAGAGCCAGCATCGCCAGCGGTGTGTAGTCGGGGATCACCAGCGCCAGGACGACGGCCATCACCACCGCGAAGACCTGGAGCCCGAGCCCCTTCGGTGCGCGCCGCGTCATCACCACGGCCACCACCGCGCCGATCAGGCCGAACGCCGCCATCAGCGGCGCCACGATCCCGGCCGGCGTCCCTTCGAGGATGGACGCGGTCGAATGGTCCTCGTCGAGCACGGCGAACGGGAAGTCGCCGCCGCCCGCGGTCCAATGGACACCCAGTACTCCGTACGCCAGCGACCACAGGGCCGTCGCGTATCCGATCGCCGTTTTCAGCATGCGATCAGCGTGCTGCGGCGCACCGCGGTACCGGTTCACTCCGCTGGGTGAACGGCGTCGCCCGGGTGGGGGAAACGTGTAACAAGCCGTTAACCCCGTGGGCGGGCGTGTCGGGCTGCGGCGTTCGCAGGACCGACCTACAGTCCTAAGTGACGGTCGGAGGGGAAGCCGGCTGTCCGGGAGGCCCGATCAGATGAGACGTAACTGCTCGCCGGTAGCCCCATGAGGGGTCGAACGGAGTGCCCGAGACCCTCGGTCTCATCCTCGCTGATTTCCGGTCACGCGCGGGTTGCGTGGCGGAGGGGGTCTGCACCAGATCCCCGGGCCCGGACCCGGTCCAACACCTAACCACTGGTGGACCGGGCGTGGTGCACGCTGCGGTCCGAGAGGACGTGCGACATGGCTGCCACCCACGCCAAGGCGTCAAACCCCTCATCCACGCCGGACCAGCGCACTTTCGTGCTGGACACCTCCGTGCTCTTGTCCGATCCGCACGCGATGGAGCGGTTCGACGAGCACGAGGTGATCATTCCGGTCGTCGTCGTCACCGAACTGGAGGCAAAACGGCATCACCCAGAGCTCGGCTACTTCGCTCGCACCGCGTTGCGCTTGATGGACGAGCTCCGGATCCAGCACGGACGGTTGGACGCGCCCCTGCCAGTGGGGGAGAAGGGTGGAACACTCCGGGTCGAGCTCAACCACACTGACCCGGAGAGCCTGCCGGCCGGTTTCCGGCTCGGCGACAACGACAGCCGCATCCTCGCGGTGGCGTGCAACTTCCAGGCCGAGGGCCGCGACGTCACGCTGGTGTCGAAGGACCTGCCGATGCGGGTCAAGGCCTCGGCCTGCGGCCTGGACGCCGAGGAGTACCGCGCCGAGTTGGCGCTGGAGTCCGGCTGGACCGGTATGGACGAGCTGGAGGTGCCGGTCAGCGACGTCGACGCCCTGTACGAGGACGGCGTGCTGGACATCCCCGAGGGCCGGGAGTTCCCGACCCACACCGGGCTCGTGCTGCTGTCGGAGCGCGGGAGCGCACTCGGCCGGGTGATGCCGGACAAGCGGATCCGGCTGGTCCGCGGCGACCGGGAGGCCTTCGGCATCCGCGGCCGGTCCGCCGAGCAGCGGGTCGCGCTGGACCTGCTGCTGGATCCCGACGTCGGGATCATCTCGCTCGGCGGCCGCGCCGGCACCGGCAAGTCGGCGCTGGCCCTGTGCGCCGGGCTGGAGGCGGTGATGGAGCGGCGGCAGCACAAGAAGGTCGTCGTGTTCCGGCCGCTGTTCGCGGTCGGCGGTCAGGAGCTCGGCTATCTGCCCGGCTCGGAGTCCGAGAAGATGGCGCCCTGGGCGCAGGCCGTGCACGACACGCTGGGCGCGCTGACCAGCGGCGACGTGATCGACGAGGTGATGGACCGCGGCATGCTCGAGGTACTGCCGCTGACCCACATCCGCGGCCGCTCGCTGCACGACGCGTTCGTGATCGTGGACGAGGCCCAGTCGCTGGAACGCAACGTGCTGCTGACGGTGCTGTCCCGGATCGGGGCGAACTCGCGGGTGGTCCTCACCCACGACGTGGCCCAGCGCGACAACCTGCGGGTCGGGCGGCACGACGGGGTCGTCGCGGTGGTGGAGAAGCTGAAGGGGCACCCGTTGTTCGCCCACGTCACGCTGACCCGGTCGGAGCGTTCGCCGATCGCCGCGCTGGTCACCGAGATGCTGGAGGACGTGCAGCTGTGAGACTTTCTGTAAAACAGAAGTAAGGATTTCGCGGTACCCGGTGCGGCCACAGCCTCTGTGGCCGCACCGTTCGTTGTGACGTTCTTGTGATCACGGTCTGTTTAGGTCAGAGTATGTTCCTGTTGCAGCCGACGGGGGTCGGGTTTCTCGGAAGGACAGATGAAAGCGAAGCGCTCCGTCGCGGTCCTCGCAGTCAGTGGGATCGCCGTCGTCTCCGTTGTCGCAGGCCTTGACCTCTTCAGCTCCCCCGGGAGCAGCGCCGCGTCGGACTCGGTCTCCGGACGCGCCCAGATGGCCGTACTGAACAGCGAGCGGGCCAAGGCCGCCGCGAAGCCGTCGGCCAAGCCGCTCACGGCCGAGCAGCAGGCGCAGGAGGTCATCCGGCTGCGCAACCAGATCGAGGCCGTCGACGCGGCCCGCAAGGCCGCCCAGGACCAGGCCGACCTGCGGCAGAAGGCGAAGAACACCGCGCTGGCCCGCTACAAGGCGCTGAAGAAGACCGACGAGAACTCCCGCGAGGAACGCGCCAGCCGCGACGCCGAGCGCAAGAAACTCGAGGGCACGCCCAAGGAGATCGCGAAGAACCTGCTCGCCGACCACGGCTGGTCGGACGGCCAGTTCTCCTGCCTCGAGAGCCTGTGGAACAAGGAGTCCCGCTGGCGGGTCACCGCGGACAACCCGACCTCCAGCGCGTACGGCATCCCGCAGGCGCTCCCCGGCAACCGGATGGCGGCGTACGGCAAGGACTGGCGGACGAATCCGGTCACCCAGATCAAGTGGGGCCTCGACTACATCGAGAACCGGTACGGTTCGCCCTGCAGCGCCTGGTCCCACTCCAAGGCCAAGGGCTGGTACTGAGCGAGATAGCGCGCGCCGTCAGTGAGCGGGGAGAACTCCTGCTGCGACGCCGGGAGGACGGGGCGCTGGAACTGCGCGTCAACGGCGTGTTCGTGATGGACGACGTGGAGACCTCCAGCGAGGAGTTGCTGGCCTCCGTCGCGCTCGACGCCGTACTGCGACCCGGGCGGGTGCTGGTGGGCGGGTTGGGGCTCGGGTACACCGTGCGCGCGTTGTTGCGTGATCAGCGGGTGCTCGAGGTGGTGGTCGCCGAGATCGAGCCGGCCGTCGTGCAGTGGATGCGGAACGGGCTGGTGCCGTCGGTGCTGGATGACCCGAGGGTGCGGGTCGAGGTCGGCGACGTGCGGGACGTAGTACTGGGTCAGGCGGACGGGTCTGTGGACGCGATTCTGCTGGATGTGGACAACGGGCCGGACTTCCTTGTCTACAACGAGAATTCTTCGCTCTACGAGAGTCTCTTCCTCGCCGAGTGCCGGCGTCGGCTGGCTTCGGGTGGGGTCCTGACGGTGTGGTCGTCGTCGGCGTCCGAGGCGCTGGAGCTGGCTGTCCGGGAAACCTTCGGCGCGTGTGAGGTGCGGCCCGTCCCGGTGCAATTGCAAGGACGGGCCGAGAGCTACTACGTCTATCAAGGCAGTTCGTAGTCGAGGGTCAGGCGCGGGCCCTGCTCGTCGTGCTCGAAGACGACGGTGCCGGTGAGGCCGGCAAGATCGCCTGACGCGGCAACGATCTGGCCGGGGGAGGAGTTCTGGTCCGCGGTCGCGCCGTGCACCATCACGAACGTTCCCTCGCGGCCGCTCAGGGTGCCGGTGAACCGCTCGACCGCCGTGTACGCCGCCGGCCCGCCCGGGGTGCCGACCATCAGCAGCTCAGCTGAACTGGTGCCCGCCAATCCCTCGTCGGTCGCCGCGTCGCCGCCTCCCTCGACTGGCTGCTGAGCCCCGGTGGCGGTGAACTTCTTGGCGACGGTGGCCCGCCCGAGCTCCAGCTCTTCGGCGTTGTCGTAGGTCGACTGGTCCCACTTGGTGATCTCGAAAGCCTGGGTGAACCGCATCCGCACTCCCTCGTGTGTCGTTGTCCACAACGGTTCTACCAGTCCGGGCCGACAGGCCGGATCGACGTACGCTGCAGGTATGGGTGACAACGTGGAATTCAGGATCGAGCACGACACGATGGGCGAGGTCAAGGTGCCCCGCGACGCGCTGTGGCGGGCGCAGACCCAGCGTGCGGTGGAGAACTTCCCGATCTCCGGCCGGCCGCTGGCGCCGGCGCTCGTGCACGCGCTCGCGCAGATCAAGGCGTCGGCGGCGGTGGTGAACGCCGAGCTCGGCGTGGTGGACCGCGAGTTCGCCGACGGCATCGTCGCGGCCGCGGACCGGGTCGCCACCGGGGAGTTCGACGGCGAGTTCCCGATCGACGTGTTCCAGACCGGCTCGGGCACGTCGACGAACATGAACGTGAACGAGGTGCTCGCCACCCTGGCGACCCGCGACCTCGGCGCCGAGGTTCACCCGAACGACCACGTCAACGCCAGCCAGTCCAGCAACGACACGTTCCCGTCCGCGATCCACGTCGCGGCGACGGCAGGCGTCGTGCGGGAGCTGCTGCCGGCGCTGGAGCACCTGGCCGAATCCCTGTCCAGCAAGGGATCGGAGTTCGCCGAGGTGGTGAAGTCCGGCCGGACGCACCTGATGGACGCGACCCCGGTCACCCTCGGCCAGGAGTTCGACGGCTACGCGGCGCAGATCCGGCGCGGTGCCGACCGGGTTCGGGCGACGCTGCCGCGGGTCGCCGAGTTGCCGCTCGGCGGGACGGCGGTGGGGACCGGGATCAACACGCCGCGCGGGTTCGCCGCCAAGGTGATCGCCGAGCTGAACCAGCGGACCGGCCTGGAGCTGACCGAGGCCGCGGATCACTTCGAGGCGCAGGGCGCCCGCGACGGCCTGGTGGAGTTGTCGGGACAGCTGAAGACGGTCGCGGTCAGCTTGACCAAGATCTGCAACGATTTGCGCTGGATGGGATCCGGGCCGCGGGCCGGCCTCGGCGAGATCTCGCTGCCGGACCTGCAGCCGGGCTCGAGCATCATGCCGGGCAAGGTGAACCCGGTGATCTGCGAGGCGGCGCTGATGGTCGCCGCCCAGGTGATCGGCAACGACACCGCGATCACCGTGGCCGGTGCCGGCGGCAACTTCGAGTTGAACGTGATGCTGCCGGTGATCGCCCGCAACCTGCTGGAGTCGATCCAGCTGCTGAGCAACACGTCCCGGCTGCTCGCCGACCGCTGCGTCGACGGCATCACCGCGAACGTCGAGCACGCGCGGGCGCTGGCCGAGTCGTCGCCGTCGATCGTGACCCCGCTGAACCGCTACATCGGCTACGAGAACGCTGCCGCCGTGGCCAAGAGCGCGCTCAAGCAGGGCAAGACGATCCGCGAGGTCGTGATCGAGAACGGTCACGTCGAGAAGGGGGACCTGACCGAGGAGCAGTTGGACGCGGCCCTCGACGTGCTCTCCATGACCCGCCCGGCGCAGCCGTGACGGCGGCCGAGGCGACGCCGGACGTGGGGTACTTCTGGGAGCCGGGCACGACGATCGAGTGGTGCTACGAGGGGACCGGCCGGCACAGCGACCTGCCGCACGTCCGCCCGATGACCGTGGTCCAGGACGACGAGGACGGGCTGGTCGCGTGGCTGGCGCCGGGGACCCCGCTGATCAAGCCGGTGCTCCCGGACGGTCGCGAGCCGCGGCACGCGGGTCCGGTGGGCATGTTCACCGAGGACAGGGTGCTCAAGCTCGACGTCTGGCGCGGCACCGGCATCCTGAAGATCGCCCCGGCCGGCAAGCCGTGGTCGGTGTGGTACTTCTGGGGCGACGACGACGGCTTCCGCGGCTGGTACGTGAACCTCGAGGCCGAGCACCGCCGCGATGTCGAGGCCCGGCGGACCAGCACGGTCGACTACGTGCTCGACCTGTGGATCCACCCGGACCGGAGGATCGAGTGGAAGGACGAGGACGAACTGGAGGGCGCCGTCACCGCGGGCCGGTTCACCCCGGACGAGGCGGAGCGGATCACCGCGGACGGGCACGCCGCGGTACGGGAGATCCAGGCGTGGACGTCGCCGTTCGCCGACGGCTGGCAGGACTGGCGCCCGGATCCGCACCTGAGGCTCCCCGAGGCCCCCACCGGGTACTCCGTCGCCCACATCGCGGAGGAGCTCCTCGGCTGACGCAACGGGTCGGTCACGGGGTGGCGCTTTTCGCCGGTTCCGGCCTTACCTTGGAAAGATGTACACGATCGAACTCGACGACGAGGAGCTGCGGCTACTGCGATCCGCTCTGGGGTCGTACCTTCAGGCCTTCGGCCACAACGAGGCGGACCAACTCCGCGCGGCGAAGCACCTGATGGTCAAACTCCCGGACCCGAACACCGCAGCCAACGCCAGCTAGTACGGGTCGACCCAAGGGGGGTCAGTCAGCGAGGGCAAGCCCTCGCTCGTCGAGCGCTGCCTCGAGGATGCGCACCGCTTTCGGCCCCACCCCGTGCAGGGCAAGCAACTCCCGCCGGCCGCAGGCGGCCACCTGCGCGAGGGTGGTGATGCCTGCCACGAGCAGGGCGCTGTTCGCCGGCCGCCCGATCGGCGGGAGATCGCCGATCGGGGCCGGCAACGTCGCGGGTGCTCAGACCGGCTAGCTGCGGGGGCGGACGGTCAGGGGGACCGGCTTGGCGGTCGAGGTGAAGAAGTCGTTGCCCTTGTCATCGACGACGACGAAGGCGGGGAAGTCCTCGACCTCGATCTTCCAGACCGCCTCCATCCCCAGTTCGGCGTACTCGATCACGTCGACGGACTTGATGCAGTCCTGCGCGAGCCGGGCCGCGGGGCCGCCGATCGAGCCGAGGTAGAAGCCGCCGTGGTCCTTGCAGGCCTGCGTCACCTTGGCCGAGCGGTTGCCCTTGGCAAGCATCACGAAGGAACCGCCGGCGGCCTGGAACTGGTCGACGTACGCGTCCATCCGGCCGGCCGTGGTGGGGCCGAACGAGCCGGAGGCGTAGCCCTCGGGGGTCTTGGCCGGGCCGGCGTAGTACACGGCGTGGTCCTTCAGGTACTGCGGCATCGGCTCGCCCGCGTCCAGCCGCTCCTTGATCTTGGCGTGGGCGATGTCGCGCGCCACCACCAGCGGACCGTTCAGCGACAGCCGGGTCTTCACCGGCAGCTTCGACAGTTCAGCGCGGATCTCGCTCATCGGCCGGTTCAGGTCGATCCGGACGACCGCGGCGTCGTCGCTCAGGTGCTCGTCGGTGGTGTCCGGCAGGAACCGGGCGGGATCCCGCTCGAGCTGCTCCAGGAAGACGCCCTCGGGGGTGATCTTCGCGAGCGCCTGCCGGTCGGCCGAGCAGGACACCGCGATCGCGACCGGGCAGGACGCGCCGTGCCGCGGCAGCCGGATCACCCGGACGTCGTGGCAGAAGTACTTGCCGCCGAACTGTGCGCCGATCCCGAACTGCTGGGTCAGCTCGAACACCTGCTGCTCCAGTTCCAGATCGCGGAACCCGTGCCCGAGGGGTGAACCGGTGGTCGGCAGCGCGTCGAGGTAGTGCGCGGACGCGTACTTCGCGGTCTTCAGCGCGTACTCCGCCGAGGTACCGCCGACGACGATCGCGAGGTGGTACGGCGGGCAGGCGGCGGTCCCGAGCGAGCGGATCTTCTCGTCCAGGAACTTCATCATCCCGTCCGGGTTGAGCACCGCCTTGGTCTCCTGGAACAGGAACGACTTGTTCGCCGAGCCGCCGCCCTTGGCCATGAAGAGGAACTTGTACGCCGGATCGGCGGAGCCGCCGGGGGTGGAGTAGAGCTCGATCTGGGCCGGCAGGTTCGACCCGGTGTTCTTCTCGTCCCACATGGTCAGCGGCGCCATCTGGGAGTAGCGCAGGTTCAGCTTCGTGTACGCGTCGTACACGCCGCGGCTGATCCACTCCTCGTCCACGGCTCCGGTGAGCACGCCCTCGGACTTCTTGCCCATCACGATCGCCGTACCGGTGTCCTGGCACATCGGCAGCACGCCGCCGGCCGAGATGTTCGCGTTCTTCAGCAGGTCGAGCGCGACGAACCGGTCGTTCCCGGACGCCTCCGGGTCGTCGATGATCCGGCGCAGTTGCGCGAGGTGCGCAGTACGGAGGTAGTGGGAGATGTCATGCATCGCCTCGGCGGTGAGCAGTTGCAACGCGGCCGGCTCGACCTGCAGGAAGGTCCGCCCGCCGGCGGTGAACGTGCTCACTCCCTCGGTGGTGAGGAGCCGGTACTCCGTGTCGTCGGCGCCCAGCGGGAGCAGGTCGGAGTAACTGAAGTCGGCGGACACCGGTGCGTACCTCCAGGCAAGTGGTCTGAGTTTGGTGCTCAGCCTAAGCCGCCTGGGTCGCCCCCGCTCCGACAGGGGACGGACTGTGCCGTCCCTCACGCCGGAGCGAGGGCCGCCGGATCAGTACCAGTCGGTGGCGGCGAGCGCCCAGGAACCGTGGACGTCCCGGCAGACCAGGGTCGCCTTCGCGAGCCGTCCGTTCAGGTTGTTGGCGATCTTGGTGTAGGCGAAGTCGATGCCGGGATCGACGCTCTCACCCACGACTCCGTCGTAGTTTCGGTCACCGTTGGAGTCGCGGTAGACGTAGACCGTACAGCCCTGCGGTGCGTTGCTGACCCGCCCGTAGGCACCGCAGCGGTGCGAGTAGTAGAACTCCAGCTTGACCTGGCGGCCCTGCCAACTGGCGTACTGGACCGAGCCGCCGGGGACGTCGGACGGAAGGAAGAAGGTGCCGCTGCACCCACCGATGGTCGGGTAGGAGCCCTCATAGGCGAAGGCGCCGTAGTTGCCCGAACTGTAGGGCGCGGCCTGAGCGGCGGACGGCTGGATCCAGAGTGCCGCTACCGCGGTGACGAGCGCGGCGAACACGGTCATCGTTCGTTTCAAGGTTTGTCTCCTCGGTGAAGGCTGAGCGGCCAGAATGACGCGGCGCCGGGTTCACTTCGACTGACATCTCAGGGTTTGCGTCAGGGGTGGACCGGGGTGATAACGCATCGGCGAGTGGCCGTTCTCGCGCGTAAGGTTTGGTCGTGGCCCAAGACGAGGTTCCCCAAGCGAACAGCCCGCAGGACTTGCCGCGGCAGGACGCGCAGCCGACCGGTGACGAGTTGGCACTGCGGCGCCGCGTCTCCGACCTCGAGCGGGAGGAGGTCGCCGACGTACTCCGGGAGGCCGCGGGTGAGGGCCGGCTGAGCTACACCGAGCTCGAGGACCGGCTGGAGACCTTGTACGCCGCCAAGACGTACGGCGAGCTGGTGGAGATCGCCGCGGACCTCCCGAACGGCCCGACGGCACCGACGTCGGCCACGGCTCCTGTGGGTCACCAGAGCCTGAACCAGGTCGCGCCGGTGATCAACGTCTTCCTGTCCGACTCCAAGCGGATGGGCAACTGGCTGGCCCCGCAGCGCCAGGAGGTGCACGCGGTCCTCGGTGACGTGACGCTGGACTACACCGAGGCCCAGATGCAGTACGACG
Source organism: Kribbella sancticallisti (assembly GCF_039530625.1). Taxonomy (NCBI): domain Bacteria; kingdom Bacillati; phylum Actinomycetota; class Actinomycetes; order Propionibacteriales; family Kribbellaceae; genus Kribbella; species Kribbella sancticallisti. The sequence continues at coordinate 152,768 of NZ_BAAAOS010000054.1, forward strand.
AGTACTTCATCGACGTGAAGTCGATCCTCGCCGACGTGAAGATCCGCGTCCCCCAGAACGCCATCGTGCACCTGGACAGCAACCCGATCCTCGGCTCCGTCAGCGAGCAGGAGGCCGGCATCGGCGGCGTCGTCCAGCCCGACCAGACCCCGGTCAAGGTCTTCCACATCCGCGGCACCGCCATCCTCGGCGACATCAAGGTCAAGCGAGGCCCCCGCCTCAGCAAGCGCCTCCGCCTGACCTGATCACTCCTGTACTGCGCTCCGCCGCCGCGCGAGCACCTCGGTCAGCCAGCCGGCGAAGGCCTGCAGGTCTTTCACGTTGTCCTGCTGCACGTTGAGCGGATTCGCCCAGACGCTCTGGGGAATGACCGGCAGGGTCCGCATGATCTTCGGGCCGCCGCTCACGAAGCCGATCGTGGCCACGTCCTCCCACGCGAGCCCCGGCTTCCGCCTGCCGTACCGAATCCCCGTCCGGTCGACCGTGAGCACCGGCCGCCGCGTCACCAACTGCCAGCCAAAGAAAACCGCCACCGCCGCGTACAGCGCGAAATAGATCATCGCGAAAAGGCCTCCACCACCGGCGTCGCCGAAGGCATCCGACATGGTCCCGGCCCCATAGAGCCCCGCGAGCAGCATCAACCCGAGCCGAACCCAGATCCGTCGCCTCCGCTGCGGAAACACCACCCGTCCGCTCCGCTCGAACTCCTCCGCCCAAACTCCCGGCGCAGCCTCACCCATCACTGTCACGTGATCTCCCCAGCAGTAGTTCGCACACTGTAGGTGCGATTCAGCTCCCCGGGTAAGGGAGACTGCTCGCATGGCGCGGATCCGCTCGATGCTCAACTGGATCTTCGTCCGCGGTCCCGCCGCGTTCTACGAACTGGCGGAGTCCGGCTCGTGGCTCTTCACCCTGGGGACCCTCGGCGGTATGGCCGTCGCCGCTGGGCTCGGTGCCGGAGTCGGGGCGCTGGTCGGGCTGCTCGCCGGTACGTCGGTCTCAGCCGCCGCCGACACCGGCTTCATGATCGGCCTGTTCAGCTTGCTGGCCTGGATGGTCATGTCAGGCGTGGTGGTCGCCGTCCTGTGGATTCGCGGTATCGCCCCGGGCGCGCTCGCTACCGACCACGAATCGCCCCGCGGCCGGCACGCGGTAAAGGCCGAGCACGGATGGCGTCGCCCCGGTGAACCACTCGTGCCCGGTTCGCTGGTCGCGTTCTTCGGGTTGATGGTCGTGATCTTCGGATCGCTGGGTGTCAAGGCGTGGCACGATTCCCGGCCCTGGGACGAGCCGACCGCGGTCGTCGACGGTGCGGTGGTCGAGGTCGAGGAGCCGGGGTGGATCGACAAGGGCGCCGGCTCCGTACTCGTTCGGTACGTCGTGGCCGCGAAGGACCACGTGATCGAGATCGACCGGGATCCAGGCGAGCACTTCCTGCGGCTGGACGATCGGTTGCCGGTCGAGTACGCCGTCGCGCGGCCGGCGCGGGCTCGGGCTGTCTGGGAGGTCGAGTCCGCCCGCGAGGACCGCACGGGCTGGGCGGTCATGACTGGCCTGTGCGGAGTGCTGGGGGCCGCCAGCGGCGTGGGGTATCTGGTGGGGCGGCGCAAGCGGCGGTGATCGGCGGGGTCAGCCCCAGGTAGACGTGTGCTCGGCTGCGGTGGGTGGGTCGGCGCCGTGGCGGGTGCAGGTGATGGCTGCGGCCTTGACCGCGTAGTCGACGACGTCGTGCAGCGACTGCTCGTCCAGACCCTCCAGCCGTACTGCGCCCAGCAACCCGCGGGCGTGCAGCCCCGCGATCAGCGCCGACATGAACGAATCGCCCGCGCCGACCGTGTCGACCACCGTGATCGGGGGAGCGGTGACCTCGACGCGAGCCGTCCGGCTGACTCCGAGAGCGCCCTCGCCGCCGCGGGTGATCACCACACATCGGGTCCGGTCGACGGTCAGCAACTCGGCCGCGATCGCGTCCGGCGACATCCCCGGCCGGAGGAACTCGCAGTCCTCGTCGCTCAGCTTGACCAGGTCCGCCAGCGCAGCCAACCCTCGTACTGCGGCCCAGGTGCTCTCCGGGTCTGGGGTGATCGTCGGGCGGGCGTTCGGGTCGAGCGTCACGGTGACGGGCTGGTCGACCAGCGTGCCGAGGAACTCGCGGATCGCGTTCGCGCCTGGTTCGAGCACGGTCGCGATCGAGCCGGTGTGGACCGCGGGACATCCCCGGCGCAGCGACAGCTTCGGCGGCTCCCAGGTGATGTCGAACTGGTAGGAGGCGACACCTGCCGCGTCGAGCGTGGCGGTCGCAGTACTGGTGCGAAAGTTCGGGTCGACGGAGCCGGGGGAGAGTTGGACGCCGTTGCCGAACAGGTGCGCGCCGAGTTGGTCGCCGTACGGGTCGGTGCCGAAGCGGGTGACCAGTTCGGTCGGCAGGCCGAGCCGGGCCAGACCGACCGCGACGTTGGCAGGCGACCCGCCAGGCGTCGCCTTCGTGCCGTTCTTGGCGTTCCGCCCGGAGCCACCGGAGCCACCGGAGCCGCCCGGTCCCGAGCCGGAACCGCCCGGGTTGTTGGTGCCGGTGGACCCGTTGGAGACGATGTCCACCAGAGCCTCGCCGATGACGAGGACGGGCGCGCTCACGGGGCCTCCCGGCCTGGACTGAGGAGCGGAGGGAGCGAAGCGACTGGAGCGACGAGGGAAGGCCGGGAGTCATAGCCCCGTGACCCGCCGCGCCGGAGGCGCGGCATGAGCAGAGTCATCGGGCGTGCTCGAAGTCGATCGCGGAGTAGGCGCGCAGCTTGGACAGTTGGTGCTCGCTCTCGATGCTGCGGATCGTGCCGCTGCGCGAACGCATCACCAGCGAGTGGGTGCGGGCGATCGAACTGCGGTAACGGACCCCACGGAGCAGCTCACCGTCGGTGATGCCGGTGGCGACGAAGAAGCAGTCGTCGCCGCTGACCAGGTCGTCGGTGGACAGCACCCGGTCGAGGTCGTGACCGGCGTCGATCGCCTTCTGCCGCTCCTCGTCGTCGCGGGGCCACAGCCGGCCCTGGATCAGGCCGCCCATGCACTTCATCGCGCAGGCGGCGATGATGCCTTCCGGCGTACCGCCGATGCCGACCAGCATGTCCAGGCCGGTGTCCGGCCGGGCCGCCTCCACCGCGCCGGCCACGTCGCCGTCGCTGATGAACTTGATCCGCGCGCCGGTGGCCCGGATCTGCGCGGCCAGGTCCTCGTGCCGCGGCCGGTCGAGCAGGACCACCGTGACGTCGTCGACCGTGGAGCCCTTCGCCTTCGCCACCCGGCGGATGTTCTCCGCGACCGGCAGCCGGATGTCCACCACGTCGGCCGCCTCGGGGCCGACGACGAGCTTCTCCATGTAGAAGACCGCGGACGGGTCGTACATCGAGTTGCGCGCGGACACCGCCATCACCGCGATGCCGTTCGCCATCCCCTTGGCCACCAGGGTGGTCCCGTCCACCGGGTCGACCGCGACGTCGCACTCCGGCCCGTCGCCGGCGCCGACCTGCTCGCCGTTGTAGAGCATCGGGGCGTTGTCCTTCTCGCCCTCGCCGATCACCACCACGCCGTTCATCCCGACGGTGCCGATCAGCGTGCGCATCGCGTTCACCGCCGCGCCGTCGGCGCCGTTCTTGTCGCCGCGCCCGACCCAGCGTCCGGCGGCCATCGCGGCGGCCTCGGTGACCCGGACCAGTTCGAGGGCCAGGTTGCGGTCGGGGGCGTCGGCGCCGACCTCGAGATGGGCAGGGGGAGTGGACGGGTCGTTCATGCCACGGATCGTAGCCAACGGTCGGTGTCCCGCCGAGATCGGTCTCGGGGGACACTGGTCACATGAGCTCGACGAGTGAGGAGCAGGCCAGGGTCCGCGCGGAACAGACCAGGGCCCGGGCGGAGGCTGAGGCCTACCGTGCCCAGAACAAGGTGGACCGGGCCAAGGCACGTACTTTGACCAACATGGTCTGGGCGTTGCTGGCCTGCTTCATCGTGGTGGGATTCCTGTACTTCGTCACCTGGCGGCCGAAGGAGGAGAAGGTCCGCGCGATCGAGTACACGGCTCAGGTGGAGGACGCGAAGAAGGTGGCGTCCTGGATCCGCGGCCCGGATCCGATGCCGGCCGGCTGGCAGGCCACCAGTGTGCAATTCCGGGCGCCGGAGCAAAGCCCGATCACCTGGCATCTGGGAATTGTCACCGCGGACAAGAAATACGTCGGCCTGGAGCAGTCCAACGTCACCGGCAAGGCTTATCTGAACGAGGAACTCGGCAAGACCGCCGACGACGGTACGTCGACCGTCGCGGGCGTCACCTGGCAGCGGAAAACCCTGCTGGACAGGCGTGATGAGCAGGCGCTGGTGCTGGTCGGCTCCGGCGTCACCACCATCGTGACCGGAAATGCCGGATATCAAACCCTTGAAACGTTTGCCGCGACTTTGCGCTGACCGGCCCGGATTTGTTCAGCCGTTGACACGCTGAGCCACCCAGGGCCTCGGCAAAGTCGGCCGCTTGGGCGCGTGACCTGGGCGTTTGCTGATTGCTGACGCGGTGTGGC
>NZ_BAAAOS010000055.1:0-127112 GCF_039530625.1 Kribbella sancticallisti
CTTCGCCGGCGCGCCGGCGCCGCCGCGGCGCGGCGAATCGCCAGCGCTCTTGCGCGGCGCGGCGCCTCTGGCACCCGTCTTGCCGGCTTCGCTTGTCTTCCGTCCTCCAGCTGCGGACTTGCGAGGCTCTCCCGTGGCCTTGCGGGGTCCGGCTGCTTTGCGGGGCCGTGGTTCGCCTGCGCGGGCGTCGTCTGCGCGGGGTATGCGGGCCCAGGGAGCTTTGCGGGGCTCGTCGGCGGGTGGGGGCTTGCGGGCGTTGCCGCGGGGAGCCGCCTTCTTGGCTTCGCCTGGGGGCTTGCGGCCTTCGCCGGTGCGTGGCTTGCTGGGACGCTGAGCACCGGAGCGGGTGCTGTCCGTAGCGGACGGACGGCGAGACGGGTTCTTCCGGCGCGGGTCTCCCCGGTCCGGCTCACCGCCACGCCTGCGTGGCGGTTCGTTGTCCCGTCTGTCCGTCATCCGCTCATCCCCCGGTTGTCGTGTTCGCCTGCGCCCCTGTCGAGGCCCGCGTGTTCGCGGGCGGCTTGGTGGTCGCCCCCGGCTTCGGCGTCACCGGCTTGTTCGTGGCCACCGGCGGCTTCACGGGCGTCTTCACCGCCGGCTTCACTGCCGGCTTGACCGGCGGCTTGGGAACCACCGGAGTGGACGGCGTCAGCCCGGTCGGCGTTCCCGGCCCGAACATCGCCGTACCGGTTCCGGCCTTGCCCTCCGCGGGCACGCCGAGCACCCGACCGTCGGACAGCCGCAGGAACACCGGGTTCGGGTTCGGCACCATGCCCATCTTCAGCGAGCGGTCGGCCAGGTTCTGCGGCGACTCGAGCGTGCGGACCTGCCGCTCCAACTGCTCCTGCTGGTCGCGCAACTGGTTGGCCTGCGCGTTCAGCTTCGTCACCTCGAACGTGCCCCGCTGCAGCTCGGTGTTGAGCAGCAGCAGGCCGACCAGGCCGGCCGCGAGCAGCGCCACCACGAAGATGACGAACGGCATCCGCGGCGGCCGGAACGGCGCGCCGTAGACGACTCTGAGCTTCGGCTCCGCCTTGACCGCCGGCGCCGGCGTGACGCGCGCCTTCGACGGACTGAACACTGTGCTCATCAGGCCACCAAGCCCTTCTCGCGAACGCGTTCGGCCGCCCGAACCCGGACCGAGGCGGAGCGCGGGTTCTCCGCCAGCTCCTCGTCGGTCGGGCGCTCGGCACCCCGCGTCAGCAGCTTCAGATACGGCTCGTGACCGGCCGGAATCACCGGCAGGTCGTCGGGCACGTCGGACTTGGTCGCGGCCGCCAGTGTCTGCTTGGCGATCCGGTCTTCCAGCGACTGGTAGCTCATGATCACGATCCGGCCGTGCAGCGCGAGCGACGCAACCGCGGCGGGCAGGGCGCGCCGCAGTACCTCGAGCTCGCCGTTGACCTCGATCCGCAGCGCCTGGAAGGTCCGCTTGGCCGGGTGTCCCCCGGTCCGGCGGGCCGCCTGCGGGATCGCGTCGCGGACCAGTTCGGACAGCCGGGCGCTGGTCGTGAACGGCTCGACCTCGCGGGCCTTGACGATCCGGTCCGCGATCCGGCGGGAGAACTTCTCCTCGCCGTACTGGAACAGGATCCGGGCCAGGTCGGCCGCGCTGTAGGTGTTCAGGATGTCGGCGGCCGTCGTCGGCGCGGTGCTGTCCATCCGCATGTCCAGCGGCGCGTCCTGCGCGTAGGCGAAGCCGCGGTCGGCCTCGTCCAACTGCATCGAGGACACGCCCAGGTCGAAGAGGATGCCGTCGATCGCGGGGATGCCGAGGTCCTCGAGCACGCGCGGCAGTTCGTCGTACACGGCGTGCACGAGGGTGATCCGTTCGGCGTACGGCGCCAGTCGCGCGCCGGCCAGGCGGAGCGCCTCGGGGTCGCGGTCGAGCCCGATCAGGCGGGCCTGCGGGCACTGCTCCAGGAACGCCTCGGCGTGTCCCCCCAGACCGAGCGTGGCATCGACGAGAACGGCACCGGGGTGCTGGAGCGCGGGAGCCAGAAGGGCGACGACGCGATCGAGCATGACGGGGACATGGCGTCCCTGCGCACCTCGCTCTGCACCGTCCATCTCGACCCTTCCATAGCCGCGGGAGCGACCCTGCCCCCGCGGGTTCTCGACTGCTGTCCAGCTGTGTTGCGACTGCCGGTCGTGCTCGTGCGGGGGCGGGGTGGTGCGGTGTGGAAGGCCGGTTGGACCGTCCGGTGGAGCGAAGTGGAGCAGCCGGCCGAGCTCCGCGGGTGCGAAAGTCGTCCGGTCAGATCGCGGGTACGCCCTCCGGGGAAGTACCTGCGGTCTTGGCGCCGGGGAAGTGGCGCCAACACCCAGGTCGGAAGTCGGACCCGTGATCTCACCGGACGCCCGGTGCGCTCGCAGGTCGTGCTCGGTCCTGTACTGCTCCGCTGTGCTCAGAAGATGCCGGGCAGGACCTCCTCGGACAGGTCGGCGAATGCCTGCTCCTGCTCCGCGGAGTACCTCTTCCAGTTCTCCGTGTTCCAGATCTCCACCCTGTTCATCGCCCCGATGACGACGCAGTCGCGATCCAGTCCGGCGTAATCGCGCAGCATCGGCGGGATGGTGACCCGGCCTTGCTTGTCCGGCACCTCGTTGGAGGCTCCGGCGAACAACATCCGCAGGTAGTCGCGGGCGCCCTTGTTCGTGATCGGCGCCTGCTTCAGCTGCTCGGTCAGTTGGACGAACTCGCTTTCGGGCCACACGAACAGCGACCGCTCCTGTCCGCGGGTGATCACCAGACCCTCGGCAAGTTCTTCGCGGAACTTGGCAGGTAGAAACAGCCGGCCCTTGTCGTCGAGCTTGGGGAAGTGAGTTCCGAGGAACACGCTCCACCTCCCCGTTGCGGACTCTCCGTCTCAGGTCGAGCTTGTTGTCCACCATTTCAGTACCACTGCGCTCCACCTTACTCCACTTTGCCCCACCGTCAACCAAATTGGGCCCGTTTCGCTCCCCCGTACGCTGGAGGTCACAAATCGGCAACTGCGGGTGAGGGCGTTTTCCATGAACTCCGAAACGACTGGTAACGAAACGCGCGGAGATCTAGGCCCGACCCCTGGGCCGGGTCAGAATGATTCGGCCATCAACCAATGGGGAGGACCAAGGGTGAGCACCACCGCGACCAGCTCGGCCATGGATTTCGACGAGCTGACAGAGGTGGCGGGACGGGTCCGCCAAGCCATCGAGACTGTGATCGAGGGCAAACCCGATGTGGTCGAAGTAGCCGTCACCGTGCTGCTGGCCGAAGGACATCTACTGATCGAGGACGTGCCGGGCGTCGGCAAGACGATGCTGGCCAAGGCACTGGCCCGGTCCATCGACTGCACCGTGCGCCGGATCCAGTTCACGCCGGACCTGCTGCCGTCGGACATCACCGGCGTGTCGGTCTTCAACCAGGAGGTCCGCGACTTCGAGTTCAAGCCCGGCGCGGTGTTCGCGAACATCGTCGTCGGTGACGAGATCAACCGCGCCTCGCCGAAGACCCAGGCCGCGCTGCTGGAGTCGATGGAGGAGCGCCAGGTCACCGTCGACACCACGACGTACCAGCTCGAGGCGCCGTTCATGGTCATCGCGACCCAGAACCCGATCGAGATGGAGGGCACCTATCCCCTCCCCGAGGCCCAGCGCGACCGCTTCATGGCCCGGCTGTCGATGGGCTACCCGGAGCCGGCCGCCGAGCTGCGGATGCTCGACGGGCACGCCGCCGCCGAGCCGCTGGACACCCTCCAGCCGGTCACCGACGGGCAGCAGATCCTTCGGCTGGTGAAGACCGTGCACTCGGTGCACGTGTCGGAGTCGGTGAAGGAGTACGCCGTCGCCCTGGTCGGCGCCACCCGGCGTTCGCAGGAGCTGCGGCTGGGCGCCAGCCCGCGAGCCACGCTGCACCTGATCCGGGCCGCCCGGGCCGCTGCCGCGCTCGACTCGCGGGAGTTCGTGCTGCCGGACGACATCCAGGAGCTCGCCGTACCGGTACTTGCCCACCGCGTACTCCCGGCCGCCGAGGCGCACCTGGGCGGGCGTGGATCTGCCGACATCATCTCCGGGCTCGTGGCCTCGGTGCCGCTGCCCCGCACACGTCGGGACTGAGACATGCGGCAGGCACTGCGCGGACTGACCACCCGGGGGCGGGCGTTCGTCGCAGCCGGTATCACTGCTTCCTTGTGTGCGTTGCTGCTCGGTCAGAAGGACCTGCTGCGCGTCGGCATCCTCCTGATCGCGCTGCCGGTCGTGGCGGCGCTGGTCGTCGGCCGGACCCGGCTGCGCCTGCAGGTCAGGCGCAGCCTCGCTCCGGACCAGGTGCCGGTCGGCACCCAGGCCACGGTCGAGCTGGCCCTGACCAACCAGGGCCGCATGCCCGCAGGACTCCTGCTGCTGGAAGACCGCATTCCTTATGTACTGGGCCACCGGCCGCGGTTCGTGGTCGACCGCGTCAGCCCCAACTGGCGGCGTACGGTCACTTATCCGGTGAAGTCGGATGTGCGCGGCCTGTTCCAGGTCGGCCCGTTGATGCTGACTGTGGCCGACCCGTTCGGGCTGGTGGAGACCAGTCGCACCTTCACCCGTAGCCAGCACCTGCTCGTGACGCCGCGGGTGTACCAACTGCCCGAGGTTCGGCTCGGCGCGGACCGGGCCGGCTCCGGCGAGAACCGGCCGCGCGCGATCGCCTCCGCCGGTGAAGAGGACGCGACCGTCCGGGAGTACCGCGACGGCGACGACCTGCGCCGGGTGCACTGGCGGTCGACGGCGCGCCGCGGTTCGCTGATGGTCCGCCGCGAGGAGCAGCCCTGGCAGAGCAGGTGCGCGATCTTCCTCGACGCGCGCACCATGTCGCACCACGGGCACGGTCCGTCGTCCAGCCTCGAGTGGGCCGTCAGCGCGGCCGCCTCGGTCGGCGCGGACCGGATTCGCCGTGGCTACGTGACCACCTTCCTGGGTGGCCCGACCACCCTGTCGGCAATCAGTCACCGCAGTTCCACCGCTGTCCACCAGCCGCTCACCAGCCAGCAGTTGCTGACGGAGTGCGCGACGGTGGAAGAGCACAAGTACTCCGAGATCGGCCCGCTGCTGACCGTCGACCGGCACATCCAGGAGCCGAGCCTGGTGGTCGCGATCATCGGCGCCTGCAACTCCGACGACATCACCTCGCTGAACCGCTGGCGCACCAGCCAGGCGACCGGCGTGGCCCTCTTGCTCGATGCGGCAAGCTGGGCAGTAGGTGCGGAAGGAACCGAGAAGGCCGCCCGGCTGGCCGCCCAGACCGAAGCGACCGAGAACGAACTGCGCCGCAACGGCTGGCGGGTCGCCAGAGTGCAGCGCGGAGACCATCTCCCCACCGTGTGGTCCACCCTGGGACTACGGAGCGGAAGGATCGCATGACTGTGCCAATGGCCGGGCAAGGTCGGGTGGCCCGATGACCGGCCACGTGAGGATCTCGATCGCGGCCTGGGTCGCGACGGTGCTGGGCGCACTGGTGCTCACCCCGGTGTTCTCCGGCGGCTTCCTCTTCATCAGCGCTTTCCTGTGCGCGGCGGTCACCGGAGTCGGGATCCTGCTGCAGAACTGGCGCGCCCCGCGCTTCGTCGTACCGGTGGTCCAGCTCGCCGTCCTGGTCGAGCTGATCTCGCTGGGCTTCCTGCGGGAGACCCTGCGGTACGGCGTGGTGCCGTGGCGCGAGACCGTCATCGCGTTCAACGACCAGATGGTCAACGCGATGGACTCGATCAACCGCTTCAGCGCTCCCCTGCCGCAGGACGAGCACCTGACGTTGTTCGCGTCTGCTGTGATCGCTGCTGCCGGACTGCTGATCCACGTGGTCGCAGTACAGCTTCGTCAGGCGGCCTGGGCCGGTCTGCTGTTGCTGACGATGTACACGGTGCCCGCCGCGACCGTGCACGGCGGGCTGCCGGCGCTGCTGTTCATCCCGCCGGCCGTTGGCTACATCGTGCTGCTGTCGGCCGAAGGACGGACCAGGCTCAGCCGGTGGGGACGCCGCATCTCTGGCGTCTCGCATCTGGACGCGGCGGAGCCGATCGAGGCCTCGGCGCTCGGTCAGGCCGGCCGCCGGATCGGCCTCACCGTTGTCGCCCTGGCCGCGCTGCTTCCCGCGCTGCTGCCCTCGCTGCCCGAAGGAGTGATCGGGAACGGCCTGGCCGGCAGTGGGACCGGTACCGGCATCGGCGCGACGATCACGGCAAGCGACCCCATGCTGGACATGGGCAAGAACCTGAAGCGCGGCGACAACGTCACCGCCCTCACCTACACCGGCGGCCCGGCCGACGGCACGTACTTGCGGCTGACCGCGCTCGACCTGTTCGACGGCAACACCTGGCGGATTTCCCCGCGCACAGAGGGCCGCAGGATCGGCGACGACGCGCTCAGTCCGCCGCCGGGATTCACCGGCGACCTGAGCCAGGTCCCGCAGACCAAGTTGAAGGTCGAGGTCAGCCGGAACTTCCGTTCCCAGTTCGCCCCGGTGCCGTATCCGCTGCGGTCGATCTCGCTGAAGAAGAACTGGCGGTACGACGGGACCGCGCTGGACGTGGTCTCCTCCAACGGCCAGGTCGTCGGCGGCCAGGACTACAGCCTCACGGCGTACGAACTGAAGCCGACCTCGCAGCAACTGAACGACAGCGTCCCCGGCGGCGAGCCCGACCAGTACACCAGTCAGGTGCCGGGCCGGACTCCCCGAGGGATCAGGGAGAAGGCGAACGAGGTCACCGCCGGCTCCAACGGCAACCATCTCGTGATGGCCAGCAAGCTGCAGGACTGGTTCCGCTCCGGCGAGTTCACCTACAGCACGGCGACCAGCGGCCAGAGCGGGATGCGGGCGCTGAACCAGTTCCTGCTCGATAACAAGACCGGGTACTGCGAACAGTTCGCCACCGGCATGGCGTTGATGGCGCGCATCCTCGGCATCCCCGCCCGGGTCGCGATCGGATTCCTCCCCGGCCAGCCGGGCGAGGACGGCGAGCGCGTCGTGCGGATGCACGACATGCATGCCTGGCCCGAACTGTTCTTCTCCGGAGTCGGCTGGGTCCGGTTCGAGCCGACCCCGTCGGCCCGGGTCGCGACCACCCCGAACTGGACCTCCCCGGTCGCACCGGGCACCAACACCCCGACCACCGTTCCCAGCACGGCACCGACCAACCCGGGCGCCACCGACAGCCCCAGCACCGCCGGGCCGCTGGGCCCGCGCAACCTGCCCGACGAAACCGGCCTCGGCCCGGTCAACGGCGGCAACTGGTTCACCAACGGCGGCGGCAAGGCGATCGGCATCAGCGCCGGAGTCATCCTGCTGCTCGGCGTCCCGTGGCTGGTCCGCACGCTGACCCGCCGCCGGCGTTTCGCCCGGCCGCCGGGTCGGCTCGGTGTCGAAGGTCTGTGGGCGGAGGTCCGCGACACCGCACGCGACGTCGGCCTCGACTGGTCGGAAACCGCCACCCCACGCCAACTCGGCGAGTGGCTGGTCACAAAGGTCCCCGCCGACAACGCGCCCCAGGCTCTCCGCCTGGCCCGAGGCATCGAATCAACCCGGTACGCCGGTTTGTCCGCGGACCTAGACCTTCGCACAGAAGCAGAAGCAGTCCGCAAGGCCCTATGGAGCCAAGCCAAGCTAACCCGCCGCTGGCGAGCCCGCCTGATGCCCCCGTCCTGGCGCTGGTACCTGAACCGAGGCAGCGCAGAGGCCACGGATCTGTTGGACGAGTTCGACCTCTTGCTGGCCCGAATCCGCTCAGCCCTACTGCCTAACCGGAGCAGCCGCCCAACCAGCTAGCCGCACATAGGAACCGCCGCCCGGAGTACTCCGCGGGCGGCGGTTCTTCACGTCCACGGCCCTTGCCGCAGGCCAACGCAACCAACAGAAACCGAAGTCACCACCAGCACCACGCAGCTGCGCTCCCCTGCCCGACCGCAGCCCCGCCAACGCCGGCGCTCCCCCGGAAGCGCGCCAGCGCGTTGGCGACTGCGCCGGTGGTGCTCATCGCCCGGCGCCCGTAGCAGCGGCAGCGGCAGCGGCAGCGGCAGCGGCAGCGGCAGCGGCAGCGGCAGCGGCAGCGGGTGGAGTACAAAGCAGAACCACACCCGGCTCGTGGCGTGGGTGTGGTTCGGGGGTTCTCAGCCGAACGGGGCCGGCTGGGTGCTCAGATGTCTTCGTCGCGGCGGCGACGCCAGCGGTCCTCCATCCGCTCCATGAAACTGCCGGACGAGTCGTGCTTGGTCCGGTGCTTCTTGGACGGCGGCGGAGGCGGCGGCATGTCGTCACCATCACTGGCGTTGCTGATCCGCTTCATGCTCAGCGCAGCGATGTAGAGACAGGCAACCATCACCACGAAGCCGATGACTCCGATGATGGTGTTCGGGATGATCGCGCCGGTCATCAATACGACGATGCCCAGCACGAATCCAACGCCGGCAAGCACTGCCCGGCGCTTGTAGTACAAGCGCACATTTGTCCCTCGCATGGCGGAGACGAACTTCGGGTCTTCCGCAGCGAGGGCACGTTCGAGCTGCTCGAACTGGCGCTGCTCTTCTTCCGAGAGGGGCACCGTCGATCCCTCCATGGTGAGCGCGATCTCGATAGGCCGAGTCCAGTCTAGGCCGCCCATGCGGTCCACGAAACCCTGACCGCCTGTCCCGCGCGTCACGGTCCGGCAACTCCACCCTGTAACCACGCTGAACAGTCCCGTTTTCCACCTCCCACCAGCACCTTCCCCGGCGTGTCGCAACCTCCCGGCACCTCACCCACCACAGCCAGTAACCACCATTTGCACAACCTTCATCTCGCCCGTCGAAGGCGGCGCCCACCAAGCACCAAACACCCCAGCGCCCGCAACACCACCAAACCTCCGCAAAGCACTCTGTACTACGCGCTTCAGTCTCCGAAGGCGGAGCGAGCTGACCGGTGGGCACACCAGCTCGCCGTCGGCCCAGACGCCGGCGTATGAGGCGAATCGCACTGCGGCTGTCGAGCACCAACGGCAAACTGCCGGAGGTGCCCGTGACGGCGCTGCCGGAGGTGAGCGTGGCGGCGGTGCCGGTGGTGGTTGGTGCCGGGTGGTTTAGCGGGTGGCGAGGATGTGGAGTTGGGGGGCCATGGCTCGGAAGGCCGGGTGTTGGCTGGCGGCGCGTTCTAGTTCGGCTAGGGCTTCTGGGGCGCCTGGTTCGGAGTCGACTACGGCGGCGGGGACCAGGTCGGCGAAGGTGCGGACGCCGTGGACGGTGTGGACCATGAAGCCGGCTTCGGCGAGTTGCGCGATGATGCCGGCCTCGTCGAAGCGGCGGGGCATCGGGTCGGCTGGACCCCAGCGGCCGTCGGCGTCCTGCAGCGCGACGCGCGCCTCGGCCAAGTGACCCGCTAACGCGCGGGCCAGGACCACAGCGTTGCGTTGGGCAACCAACAGGCTCAGCACGCCGCCTTCTCGTAGTACTGACGCCATTGCCTGCAGCGCCTGGGCGGGGTCGTCGACGACCTCGAGGACTCCGTGGCAGAGAACGGCGTCAGCACTCGACTCCCCCGCCAGCCCGGGGAGTTCGGCGGCGTCGCCCTGGACGCCGCGGACGAGTTTGCTCACGCCCTCATCACTCGCCCGTCGCTCCAGCGAGGCAAGAGCGTCGGGGCTGGGGTCGACCACGGTGACGCGGTGCCCCTCGACGGCCAGCGGTACCGCGAACCCACCGGTGCCACCACCGAGGTCGACGATGTCGAGACCTACTCCCGGGTCGATCCGCGCCCGTCCCGCAAGCGCCACCCGCAGCGCCTCGGCGACCAGCGCCGTACGTACCGAGCGTCGACGTCGGTCGACCATCAGAATGCCCTCCTCGACTCCACCATCCGCTGCGACCACACCCTACTTCCCACCCACTCCCCACCTCGCCATCCGCTCGGCCGAGGAGGTACCAACCCGCGCCGGAGGGCCGCGGTTGGTCGGTGTTCAGCATTCTTTGTGTGGCGATCAGACGGAATTTTCGTGGGGTCACCAGCCGGGCGAAGGCACCGGAGGATCAAGCCGTCGCGGAAGAACTCGTCAGCTGGCTTGCATCCAGGGTTGGGCTAGGACTGATTGGGGGTTGGAGGCGTCGGGGAGGACTGCCTGGTGGGGGGCTAGGTGGAGGCTGGACTCGACCAGGGCGTAGAAGGTTTCTACGGCGCGGACCAGGTCGTCGGCCTCGCGGGTGGTGACGGCTCGTTCCAGGCCTGCTTCGGCGGCGGCACGTTGGGTGGCGCCGGCGGCGAAGAAGCTAGCCCATTCGCCGAACTCGGGGGCCACCTCGGAGAGGAGGACCCAGGCGTTGCGCTGGACGCGGCGGCGCGGGCCTGAGCGCACCGGGCGGGCCCGGACGGCGAGGACCGCGGCGGCGATCCGTAGCGCTGCCACGTGGGCGCTCGAGTAGCGGATCAGGTGGTCGTCGGCCTCGCGGGCCTCGGCCAGCGCGGCGCGGGCCCGGGAAAGATCGCGGCTGGCCGAGCCTGCGGCCGCCGGGGACACCGGGGAAACTGTCATCGGTCCGTCACCCTCTCCAACTGCCAGCGTCCGGAGTCCGGGTCGTGCGCGAGATCGAACATCTCCCGCCGACCGTGCCGGCCGCACCCCGCCTCTACCCGGAAGACCGCCCGCTGCGGTCCCCAGTCGGCGTCCAGCACTCCGACGGCCGCGGAGGAACCCGCGACAGCCGTCGCGGTCGCCGCGCCGACGCCGGAGCCGATCACGCCGCGCTCCCACCAGGCCGCGGTCTCCACCCACTGCGCCTCGATCGAGCACACCCGCCACAACCGGCCGCGCCACAGGAACTGCTCTGGAGTCGCGATGCCGTCCACGACGCCTGAACGCACCTCAACGGCTTCGTCGAACTCCCACATGCTGCCTCGCCTCCTGTGCACGAACTTCTTCCCCTGGTCAGCGGCCCGGTGGGTGAGCGCCAGGTGGGGGTCGAGGTCCACCACGGCGCCCGGCCCACCGGGACCACTGGTTTTCGATGCGGCCGCAACTCCGCACCGAAGTCCTTCAGTTGTGCCGATCGCCTGCCACCGGTCTCCCGACGAGCCCGGAGCTTCGGCAATCGAACATCTGTTCGAACACTGGAAGCGTAACCCTGGCCGCCGACAAACGTCAACGGGCCGTAAGGCTGGAACGGCCCGCTCGCGGCCCTGCCGCGGCCAGACTGATCCCATCGCCCGGATCGGCCCGCCGAACAGCCGACGGTCCGGGCCGACCGACTGGAGGAGATCGATGCCCGCACCCACCCGCCGCACCCTGGTCGTCGCCGCGGTGGCGGTCGCCGCCGTGGTCGCGGCCGTCGCGCTGCCGCTGTTCCAGCCCTGGCGGCTCGTCACCGACAAGGTCGTCGACGAGGCGCTGCCGGGCACCGATCCGATCTCCATGACCACATCCTCGTCGCCGCCACCGACAATTTCCGGCGAGCCCACGGCCACCCCCTCGGCGCCCGCACCCACGACGTCCGCCACGCCGCCACAGACCTCCAAACCTCCGCAGACGCAGGCCGGACCTGTACGGCTCGCCACCGGCACCTTCATCAGCCACGAGCACGGCACCGCCGGCACGGTGTCGATCGTCCGCCTGCCCGACGGCTCGCGGCTGCTGCGGCTGGAAGGCCTCGACACCTCCGACGGCCCCGATCTGAAGGTCTGGCTGACCGACGCCCGAGTGCTCGAAGGCAAGGCCGGCTGGCACGTCTTCGACGACGGCAAGTACCGCAACCTCGGTGATCTCAAGGGCAACCGCGGCAACCAGAACTACGCCATCCCGGCCGGCCTCGACCTCGCCGCCTTCCGCAGCGTGTCGATCTGGTGCGACCGTTTCAACGTCTCCTTCGGCGCCGCCGAACTGACGAAGGCCTGAGGAAAACCGGATGTGAGCGGCCGACCGCGCGAACTAGGGTCGGCCGCATGGCAGCAGACTTCGTCTCCGCGCGAGACCTCAGCGCGGGCTTCCACGACGAAGTGATCCACCCGCTGGTGGCCGGAACTCCGCACGCGGCAGGCCTGCTGGGCTGGGGCTCCGACGTCCTCGGCTACGACACGGCCCGGTCGATGGACCACGGCTGGGGCCCGCGACTGCATATCTTCGTCGATGCAGACGAGGTCGGCAGAGTCGCCAGGGCCATCGATAACGGCCTCCCCGGCGAGTGCCGCGGACATCCCGTGCGCTTCGGCTCCGACATCCAGGAGCCGGTCCACCACATCACCGTGACCACGGTCGAGGCGTGGCTGCAGGACGACGTGGGCCTCAGCACCGCAGACCTGTCGCTCGCGGACTGGTTGATCACGCCACAGCAGAAGCTGCTGGGCATCACCGCTGGCCGCGTGTACGCCGATGACGGCCGACTGCAACCCATCCGCGACGCCCTGAACTGGTACCCCGACGACCTGTGGACCTGGATGCTCGCCTGCCAGTGGTCCCGGATCGAGCATGAAGAGGCGTTCGTGCAGCGCACGGCCGAGGTCGGGGATGAGCTCGGCTCGCGTGTCGTCGCAGCACGCCTGACCCGCGACCTGATGCGACTGGCCCTGCTGATGGACCGCACCTACGCGCCGTACACAAAATGGCTCGGTACTGCGTTCGCCCGGCTCGACCACGCGGACGGGCTGGACCACGACCTGGCGGAGGTGGTCGGCGCGGACAAGCTGGTGGATCGCGAGCGCGCCCTCGTGACGGCGTACGGGAAGGTGGCGCGGCGGCACAACGCGCTCGGGATCACCGAGGCCCTGGATCCCGAGCCCAGGCAGTTCCACGACCGGCCGGCGCTGGTGATCGGTGCGGACCGGTTCGTGGCGGCCCTGATGGCGAAGGTGCGGGAGCCGCGACTGACGGAGCTCGCGCGGGTCGGCTCGATCGACCAGTTCACCGACAACACCGATCTGCTCAGCAATCCCAGTGCGTACCGGAAGTTGATCGGTATCTACGAGAAGTAGGGTTTCGAAACGTGAGCACTCATCCCAACGTGAAGCTGGTCGCCGACGCCCTGGCGGCGGCCGGCGCGACCGGCGAGATCCGGATCCTGGACGAGGCGGTCCCGACGGCGGCGGCCGCGGCGGCGGAGCTCGGCTGCGAGGTCGGCGCGATCGCGAACAGCCTGATCTTCGACGGCGACGGCGCGCCCGTTCTCATCCTCACCTCCGGCGCGCACCGGGTGGACACCGCGAAGCTGGCCGCCGAGCTCGGCATCGGCAAGCTCCGCCGCGCGAAGCCCGAATTCGTCAAGGAGCACACCGGCCAGTCGATCGGCGGGGTCGCGCCGGTCGGACATCCGGGCCCGGTGCGAACCCTCGTCGACACCGCGCTCGACCAGTACGCCGTGGTCTGGGCCGCGGCGGGCATCCCCCACTCGGTTTTCCCCACCACGTATGCGGAGCTGCTTCGCGTCACCAACGGCACCCCGGTCACCGTCAACTGAGCGCTGCGATGATTTCGGCGCCCGGCAAGAGTCCTACCTGTCGACCGCCCCACCAGGGGCCGATCGATGGGAGACGACAGATGAAGGTCTCTGGACCGCTGGATGCCGAGTTCACCGCTGAGCTGGAGAAGGACGGGTCGTTCGCCACGTATCTGACCGTGCCCGGCTCCGCTGAACTGCTGGAGACGCGGCGGGCGGTGAAGGTGAGCGGGACGATCGACGGGCATCCGTTCGACGCGACGCTGATGCCGTCGGGCAAAGGCCCGCACTGGCTGCCGCTGCGGGCAGCGCTGTGCAAGGCGATCGGCAAGAGCGAGGCCGGCGAAGAGGTCAAGGTGCACCTCCTCCAAAGGCACACCTGACCGCGGCGTCAGCCGACCAGCTCGCGGATCTGGGTGCGGACGAAAGCGCGGGCCGCGTTGCCGCGCCTGACTCGCCAGAGGGGTGACGTGGCGCTGGGAGTTCCGTAGCGGCGTTGCTCGATGTCGGTGACCACGGCGGTGGGGAAGCCCAGCGACGGCAGCAGGTCCAGCGCGGCCCGCTTGGTGATCAGCCGGCCTTCGCGCAACGTCACACCGGCGCGGGCCACGACGATCGGACCGTGGTCGACCCAGACATCGGTGTACCAAGGCCTTCGCTTGAGGGTCACAGGGAGCCAGAAGTGTTCCAGGTCGTCGCGGACGAAGGCGGCCAGCTCCTCGTCGGTTGTTGCCGGTAGCAAAGAAGAGGGCGGCGGACCGAAGAGCGCGTGGTCGGCAAGGGCCAGTTCGCGCCGGGTGACCGCGGTGACCGGGCGGTCGAAGTACCGGCGTTGGGCCCAGGTCGGGTGGCGCAGGGTTGCGTCGGCGAGCTGATCGACCCGCAGATAGCTGCAATGCAGTTTGTCGGCGAGCGGATTCGCCTTCTCCAGCGAGCGATGCAGCTCCAGCAACGGAGCAGGGTCTGCGATCGGGGCATCGAGCACGGCGACGAGATCTAGGTCGCTGCGGCCGACCTGGTAGTCCCCCAGGACAAGCGATCCATGCACCCACACGGCACGTACGGGCAGGATCTCGCGCAGAGAAAGCGCGAAGCCGTCCAGCAACGGCTGGACGGCTTCGGCTGAGGTCACGCGTACAGGTTAGAAGGCCGGCTTCAGATCCACGTCAGCCGCACGGACGTAGGCCATCCGGTGCCCGAACCAGATCTGGTAGTAGCGGTCCTTGCCGAGCACCTGGACGTGGTCGTTCGGAGGAACGCCGTCGAACGTCACCGCTCGGTAGTAGTCGGTCTCGATGCTGGCGTCGCCTACCGGGTAGGCCTGGCCCTCACCGATCGTGTACTGCAGCGGCGTGACGGTCTGGTACGGAATGGTCGCCGGGTAGGCGGCCTGCTCCGGGTAGGCCCGCCCATAGACCGGCACAGTCGTCTTGCCCGGCTTGGGCTTCACCACGAGGCCCGGCTTGGCAAAGGCGTCCGGAGCCGAGGCAGGGCTCTTGAACCAGCCCTTGGCACCCAGGTACCAAACGGCGACCCAGTCCCCTGACCGCTCAGCCACCACGTACTGCGCACCGGCTGCCGCACGTGCCCCGATGTCCGACACCTGCGTGGTGCTGGCGCTCGAACCAGGCCGCAGCCCGAGGTCCTTCACCAGCGGAGCGGCGTCGTCCGGAGCCTGCCGGAGGTAGACGAAGTTCGAGCCCTGCGGAGTACAGGTGCCGTCGCTGTTGCAGCCGGTGATGACCTGCACGTTGTCGGCGAAGCCGGGCTTGATCGTCACGATGGAGCCGGCCTTGACCGGGAAGACGCTGTGCCCGTAGATCGGCGCCTCCAGCAGGTCGAAGTAACGCTCCCAGTCCCAGTACGGTCCCGGATCCCAGTGCATGCCCGCGACGGTCGTCGGCAGCGTGCCGGGGATCTGGTCGTGGCCGATGATGTGGGCCCGGTCCAGCGGGATGTTGTTCTTGGCGGCCAGGTAGCGGACCAGCCGGGCGGAGTTGCGGTAGAGCGCCTCGGTGTACCAGGTCGCACCCTGGGCCGCGATGCCCTCGTGCTCGATCCCGATGCTGTGCATGTTCACGTACCAGTTGCCCGCGTGCCAGGCGACGTCGTCGGACTTCACGTGCTGCCAGGTGTAGCCGTCGGACGAGCGCATCGTGTACTGCCAGCTCACGTACGTCGGGTCCTGCACCAGGTTGAGGGTGCCCTGCCAGCCGCCCTCGGTGTCGTGAACGATGATGTAGTCGATCTTGCCGGTCTTGGGCCGGTCCGCCAGGTCATGGTTGCCGTAGTCACCCGGAGCAGTCACCTGGTACGGCGCGGGCAGCCACTCACACGCGAGTTGCTTGGGGCACTCGGCACTCTCTGCGGCCGTGACACGAGCAGGACCGGCCGGCAGCGCGGTACGAGCCAGCTGGGCCTTGGCCGGCGTCACCTTCAAAGCAGGCATGACGAGTTGCTGGCCGGTGTTCGTAGTACGGGCAGCGCCCTTCGCCAGGATCGTGTAGACGTCGTCGGCGAAGGCTGCGGCGCTAGTGCGATCGGTGGCCCCGGCGTACGTGCTCACTGCGCCGTACCAGTCCGCTGCGGAGGTGTCGGCGCCTACCGGAAGCTTGAGCGAGCGCTGGTAGTCGGCCAGCAGTGCGGCGCCACCGGCGATGTTGGCGGCGGTGTCGTTCCGCAGCGCGACCGGATCGAGGCCGGTCAGCTTGGCGGCGGTGTAGAGCGTGTTCAGCGACTCGGCCTTCACCTGCTTGGGACCACCCGACAGGTCCACAGACGTCGAGGGGTTCACCGCCGTCAGGTGCATAGGCCCGTAGCCACCAGACGTGCTCGACTTGCCCTGGTGGTCATCCCACCGGGACTCGGCGTACGACACGGCGAGCAGCACAGCCTCCGGTACGCCGTACTGCGCTGAGGCGGCACGGAAGGCCTCGGCGGCGACGCCGGACGGCGAGGGGGTGGCAGCGGCCGCTGGGGGCGGACCGCCGGACGACACGCCGACCACTGTCATGGGCAGCGCTACCGCGGCCAGTGCGGCGAGAATCTTCGGACGACGACGCATGGTTGAATCTCCCTGACCCTGAAAGGGGATATGACGGTCACTCAAGACCGGCAGCCTGTTCACTGTGGGTCGCGGAGATCCGGATGTCAACGGTTTACCAAAACTGGGGCCAATAGGTTCGAGGGTTACGGGGAGCAGGCCGATGGAAGCGTTGCCGTTGGCGTTCACGACCGGCTGGGCGAGCGGCATCAACGCCTACGCCTGCGTGCTGATCCTCGGTCTGCTCGGCCGGTTCGCCGACGTCGACGACGTCCCCACGGCGCTGACCGGCAACGGCGTCCTGATCGCAGCCGGGGTGCTGTTCGCCTTCGAGTTCGTCGCCGACAAGATCCCGTACGTCGACTCGGCCTGGGACGGCATCTCCACGCTGATCCGGCCGACCGTCGGCGCCGTCATCGCGGCGCTGATGTCCGGCGAGGCGAGCACCCTCAACCAGGCGCTGATCGTGACCACCGGCGGCGTCGTCGCGCTGGTCTCGCACCTGGTGAAGTCGAGCCTGCGGCTGGCGATCAACACCTCGCCCGAGCCGGCCAGCAACATCGTCGCCTCCTCCGGCGAGGACATCGCGGTGGCGAGCGTCGTCACGCTCGCCGCGTTCCATCCCACCGCCGCGCTGATCATCGCGGCCGTCCTGCTGCTGCTCGGCCTGATCGCCGTCTACTTCGCGTTCCGCGCGATCCGCCGCGGCCGGGCCAGATTCCGGGCCTGGCGAGAGAAACGAAACAATCCGGCAGCTGGGAGCAGTGCAGTCTGATGGCCCGCGTGATCGTCATCGGGGCCGGCCTCGCCGGTCTCGCCGCCGCTGTACGGCTGGCCAAGCTCGGCCACCAGGTCACCATCTGCGAGAAGGACGACCGCCTCGGCGGCGCCCTCGGCCGGATCGAGGCCGACGGCTTCAGCTGGGACGCCGGAGCAGCCAGTACTACGCTGCCGGCCGCGCTCCGCGATCTGTTCCGCAAGAGCGGCCGCCCGATCGAGAGCCTGGCCCAACTGGAGCCGATCACCGAGCCGCGGCGGCACCTGTTCAGTGACGGCTCCGTGCTCGACCTGGCGGTGAACGACCGCGGCCAGCAAACGGCGGCCTGGACCGACCTGGCCGGGGAGAAGACGGCCCAGCAGTGGACCGCCCTGGTCGACGGCTACGGCGAGACCTGGCAGATTCTGCGGAAGTCCTCGCTCGAGCCGCCGTTGATGGACCGGCTGCCGCTGTCCGCGATCCGGAGCCTCAAGCCCTGGCAGTCCTTGCAGCGCGCCGCCGAGCGCGGCCTCGACGACGAGCGGGCGCGCGCAGTACTGAAGTACTACGCGACGCAGCACGGGTCCGACCCGAAGCTGACGCCGGGGTATGTCGGGGTCTGGTCCTACCTGGAGCGCACGTTCGGCCGCTGGACCATCGACGGCGGCTTCGGCGTACTGGCCGACGCGCTCGCCCAGCGGGCCAGCGAGCGCAAGATCGACATCCACACCGGTACCGAGGTGGTCGGGGTGACGACCGAGGCCGGCGTGGTCAAGGGCGTCCGGCTGGCCGACGGGAAGTCGCTGCCGGCCGAGGTCGTTGTCAGCGACATCGACCCGCGAGACCTCTACGGCCAGCTTGTCGACGACCCGGCGGCCAAGAAGGTCCGCAAGAAGGTCCTGTCCACCCACCAGGCCCAGGCGGCCTATGTGGTTCACCTGGGTTTGAAGGAACCAGTGCCCGCTCTGCCGTTCGAAACCGTCCTACACGGCAACCCGACGGTAGTGGTCCGTGCAGGCGGCCAAGCACCGGCAGGACATCAGGCCTGGTCAGTACTGGTCCACGGCTACCCCACAGACGATGTGATGGATCTCCTAGTGGCCCGTGGCCTCCACATCCGGGACAGAGTCGTCTCCAGGCAGACCTCCTCCTCATGGCTGGCCGGAGTCGCCTGGGAGGGCTACAAGACCGCCCGGCGCCGCGCTGCGAACGTCTCCCCCGTCAAGGGCCTGTACTGCGTCGGCGCGGGCGCCCACCCCGGTACCGGAGTACCCGCGACGACCCTCGGCGCGGCGATCGTCGCGGACGCCGTCGGCAAAGCCTGATACCGGCCTGGGGTCGCGGAGGTCGGCGCACTAAGATTGATCGTTCATGTGTGCCGTGTCGGGGCCGACTCGAAGGTGGGCAGGCCCGGCAGTAGAGAGGACCCCGGTGGATCAATCCCCCACGTCGACCGATCTCGAGAACGTCGAGCGGGCTGAGCTCGAAGCTGAGCAACAGCACGTCGACCGGGTCTACACCCGGGTCGCCGAAGCCGCCCGGTCCGCTTCCCGGATCGCGGTCGAAGGGCACCAGCGCGGTCAGGCCCAGAACGTCGGCCGCGTCCGCGAGGAAGAGCAGACCGGCCTCTACGAGCGCGACGTCCTGGTGTTCGCCGCCGCTCGCCGGATCGCCGAACTGGACGCCGAGCACGAGGGCCTGGTGTTCGGCCGGCTCGACTCCGACCAGGGCGACGACAGCGAGGCCGCCCCGACCGCCGCGAACCTCGACAAGCTGTACGTCGGCCGGATCGGCGTCCGCGACGAGGAGTACGAGCCGCTGGTGATCGACTGGCGTGCTCCCGCCGCCGAGCCGTTCTACCGGGCCACCTCGACCGACCGGCTGCGCGTCGTCCGCCGCCGCGTACTGCGGAACAAGGGCCCGCGCATCGTCGGCCTCGAGGACGACCTGCTGGCGCCTGAGCGGGCGCCGGAGGACCTGCCGGTGATGGGCGAGGGCGCGTTGATGGCATCGCTGTCCCGGGCCCGCGGCCACACGATGCGGGACATCGTCGCCACCATCCAGGCCGAGCAGGACAAGGCGATCCGGGCCCCTGCCCGCGGTGTCACCGTCATCGGTGGTGGCCCCGGCACCGGCAAGACCGTGGTCGCACTGCATCGCGCCGCCTACCTCCTGTACTCCGACCGCAGGCGCTTCGAGCGCGGCGGCGTGCTCGTCGTCGGGCCGTCGGCCGCCTTCATGGCTTACATCGAGCGGGTGCTCCCCAGCCTCGGTGAGAACACCGTGTCCCTGCGGGCCGTGGGCGAGCTGGTCGACGGCGTCCGCGCGACCGCTGTCGACGAGGCGGACGTCGCCGCGATCAAGGGCTCCCTGCGGATGCGCGGCCTGCTCTCGCGCGCTGCCCGCGATCGGGTGCCGAACGCACCGACCGCGCTGCGGGTCTTCGTCAACGGCGCCACGGTCGAGCTGGACGTGAACCAGCTCGACAACGCCCGCCGCAACGCACTTCGCCGTACTCCGCGCAACCGCGCCGCCGCCGAAGCTCGCAAGGGACTCGTCGCCGCCCTGTGGACGCGGTTCCCCGAAGACCTGCGCAACGGCGTGTACGGCGACCGCGAGTCGTTCGGCGACATCGTCACCGACCTGCCGGCCTTCAGGTCGTTCTTCGCCGCCTGGTGGCCGGTGCTCACCCCCGGCACCGTACTGCGCTGGCTCGGCGACGCCCGGCGCGCTCAGCGGTGGTCGCGTGGTGACTTCACCCCGGCCGAGATCGACCAGTTGGCCGCGGCGATTCGCAGTACGGACGAGTTCACCATCGCCGACGTCGCGCTACTGGACGAGCTCGGGACGCTGCTCGGCCGGCCGCCGGTCGTCGAGGCGGGCAAGGACGAGGAGTTCGACTGGCTGGAAGGCCTGTCGGACGGCGTGAACGAGGTGCTCACCACCTCCGAACGCCGGGCGCGCGCCGTGGCGGCCGCCGACGCGGACGAGCCGGACGAGTACGCCCACGTACTCGTGGACGAAGCGCAGGACCTCTCCCCCATGCAGTGGCGGATGGTCACGCGCCGAGGCCCGCAGGCCAGCTGGACGATCGTGGGCGACCCGGCGCAGAGCTCCTGGCCGGACCCGGCCGAGGCTCGCGCAGCGATGGACTCCATGCTGTCGCACCTGCAGCGGCACTCGTTCCGGCTGTCCACCAACTACCGGAACTCAGCGGAGATCTACTCGTTCGCCGGTGAGGTGATCCGGCAACAGATCCCGGACGCGGACCTGCCGGACGCGGTACGGCGTACCGGGGTGGAGCCGGAGCACCGGATCTTCGACGCCGGCAAGGTGGCGCAGGCCGCGGCCGACGCCGCCGGCGAGCTCCTCCAATTGGTCGAGGGAACCGTCGGGGTGATCGTCCCGCCGAAGCTCCGCGCGTCTATCGACCCGGTTCTGGCCGAGCTCGGCGATCCGCGCGTGGTCGCGCTCAGCCCCCTGGACTCCAAGGGCCTCGAGTACGACGCCGTCGTGGTCGTCGAACCAGACCGGATCGTCAGCGACACCCTAGGCGGCGTTCGAGCCCTGTACGTCGTACTGACCCGCGCCACTCAGCGGATGATCACCGTGAACAGCACCACCCACTGGCTGCCTTAGCCGCGTGGGATGACGTAGTCGACCAGGTCGGCGTCGTTGGCGGTGAGGTCGGACCAGCGGGTGGTGTGGTGGAGGACGGTGAGTCCGCTGGTCGGGTATTTCCGGGTGAGCTCGACGCGTTGTGGGCTGGTGCCGTCGAGGGCCAGTTCGTCGGCGAGCCACGGGACGCCGGGCGCGTGGCCGACCAGGATCACGGTGCGGGCATCGGCCGGGACGTCGTGGAGCACGTCGAGAAGTTCGTCGGTGCCGGCGCTGTAGACGCGGCGGTCGTACCAGACGTCCGTGGCGATCGCGCCGGCCTCGGCGGCACACTGCCAGGTCTCGCGGGTGCGGACCGACGGCGAGCACAGGACCAGGTCGGCTTCGATGCCTTCGGCAACCAGATACCGGCCGGCCGCGGCGGCGTCGGCGCGACCCCGGTCGGCCAGCGGGCGCTCGAGGTCGGGCATCGACTCCGGCGGCACGGCCTTGGCATGCCGGAGCAGCACGAGGGTGCGATCGACGATGAGGTCCGACGGGTCAGCCATCGGCCCAGGATAGGGCGTCAGCCGGACTGGCGGGCTGCGACGACGGAAGGAGCAAGTGGCGAGGGCCGCAGGTTGCGGAACACCTGCCGCGTCGCGGTCGAGCGGTTCAGCGTGATGAAGTGGATGCCGGGCGCGCCACCGGCCAGCAGCCGGTCGCACAGCTCGGTCGCGATCTCGATGCCGACGGCCCGCACCGCGGCCGGGTCGTCGGCGACCGCCTGCAGCCGGTCCGTGACCGGCTTCGGCAGCGCCATCCCGGTCAGCTCGGCCATCCGCTCGATCTGCTTGATGTTCGTCACCGGCATCACGCCCGGCAGGATCGGGATGTCGCAGCCGAGAGCCGCCGCCCGGTCGACCAGCCGGAAGTAGTCGTCCGCGCCGAAGAACATCTGGGTGATCGCGTAGTCCGCGCCGGCCGCCGCCTTGGCCGCGAGCACCCGCGCGTCGGCGTCCAGGTCGGCCGCCTCCGGGTGCTTGTCGGGGAACGCCGCGACGCCGACGCAGAAGTCGCCGAGCGTCTTCACCAGTTCGACCAGTTCGACCGCGTGGTTCATCCCCTCGGGATGCGCCACCCACGGCTGGGACGGACCACCCGGCGGGTCGCCGCGCAGTGCCAGTACGTTGCGGACGCCCGATCCGGCGTACGCGCCGATCACCGAGCGGAGCTCGTCGCGCGAGTGCGCGACGCAGGTGAGATGCCCCAGCGGCGTCAGCGAGGTGTCCTGCGCGACCCGCTCGGTGACCCGGATGGTGCCGTCGCGGGTGGTGCCGCCGGCGCCGTACGTGATCGAGACGAAGGTCGGGCGGAGCTGTTCGATCTCCCGGATCGACCGCCACAGCACCTCCTCGGCCTCGGGGGTCTTCGGCGGGAAGAACTCGAAGGAGAAGGAGGGCACACCACTCGCGAGCAGCTCGCGAATCGTCGGCGTGCTGCCCGGAAGCGTCGACGGAAGTCCGGTGGCCATTGCTCAAGGCTACCGGGACGTGTGCCCGGGCGCCCGGACCGACTACTCTCCGAGACGTGTATGCCGAAGCAGACATCCCGACCGAGATCCAGCGAGCACTGACCAGCTTCCTGGACATCCAGCAGGAACGACTCGCCGCGATCGGGCCGGAGCTCGAGGAGCAGGTCCAGGCGGCGCGCGACGCCACCAGCGGCGGCAAGCGGCTGCGACCGTCCTTCTGCTACTGGGGTTTCCGGGCCGCCGGCGGCAATCCGGAGCTGCCGATCCTGAAGGCCGCCGCGAGCCTGGAGATGCTGCACGTCAGCGCTCTGGTGCACGACGACGTGATGGACTCCTCCGACGTACGCCGCGGCGCGCCGGCCGCCCACCGGCGGTTCGAGGCGCTGCAGCGGGCCAGGTCCGCGGCCAGCGGGACCGGCGGGGACCCGGTCGGGTTCGGGATCGGCGCCGCCATTCTGCTCGGCGACCTCTGCCTGATCTGGGCCGACGAGATGATGCACACCTCCGGCTTCGACGCCGCCTCGCTGGCGAGCGCGTCCAAGTTCTTCGACGCCGTCCGGGTCGAGGTCACGGCCGGCCAGTACCTCGACCTGGTCGCCCAAGCCTCGGGCGAAGCCGACATGGACCGCGCTTTGCGAGTACTGCGGTACAAGGCGGCCACCTACACGGTCGAGCGGCCCCTGCACATCGGCGCCGCTCTCGGTGGCGGCGGGCAGCACCTGATCGACTCCCTGTCGGCGTACGGGTTGCCGCTGGGTGAGGCGTTCCAGCTGCGGGACGACCTGCTCGGGGTGTTCGGCGATCCATCAAAGACCGGGAAGCCGGCCGGCGACGATCTGCGCGAGGGCAAGCGGACCGTGCTCACCGCCTATGCCGTCGAGCACGCCTCCGAGGTGCAACTGGCCGAGTTCGACCGGCTCTTCGGCCGGCCCGACCTCGACTCCGACGAGATACAACTGCTCCGCGAGATCCTCCAGGACAGCCGCGCGGTACAGGCCTGCGAGAACCTGATCACCGAGCGGACCGAGGACGCGCTGGACGCGCTGGATCGGGCTCCGATCGACGACGAGACCTCCCGCAAGGCACTGGCCGACCTCGCCATCGCGGCCACCTCACGCCACCTGTAGACCTGCGTCGGACAGGCCTGAGAATTCAGGCCTTCGCCAGCAGCGCGATCAGGCGGAGCAGATCGGCGGTCACTTCAGGGTGGCCGAGCACGATCAGCTTCAGCGAGCCTCGGTCCTCGTCGTAGGCCGACTCGACCCGGAGCCGGCCGAGGCCGCCCTGGTTGATGGACGCCATCACGTGGGTGCTGATCCGGTCCGCGCCCGCCCGGTCGATCGCGTCGACCTGCACGATGCACGACACCTCGACGTGCCGGTCCCGCTCATCCGCGCCGAAGCCGGCCGCGCTGGTGCCGGTGAACGCCTCCAGGTCCTCCCGCGCGATCCGGTACTGCTTCCCGATCCGGACCGCCTTCAGCCGGCCGTCGCGCACGTAGTTCCGGATCGTCCGCACGTGCAGGCCGAGCCGGTCCGCCACCTGCTCGACCGAGTACAACTCCTGGGCCATCCTAGATGTCTATCACATACCTTAGAATTCCCTATAAATGTACTTAAAGGGAAGGATAGGGAAGTTTTGAACACTTACACCGCCACTACCCCGGTGACGAGCGAGCAGGACGCGGTCGACCTGATCGGGGAGGCGTCTTACTGGCATCAGGCCGAGTGGGTGCTGGTACCGGTCGAGTTGCTGCCGCCCGAGTTCTTCC
This sequence comes from Kribbella sancticallisti, assembly GCF_039530625.1. Lineage (NCBI taxonomy): Bacteria > Bacillati > Actinomycetota > Actinomycetes > Propionibacteriales > Kribbellaceae > Kribbella > Kribbella sancticallisti. Next base: position 24,107 of record NZ_BAAAOS010000055.1, read on the forward strand.
AGTTGCAGACCAAGGTGGCCGGACCGATCGTGCAGAAGTTCGCCCAGTACGGGATGGGGCTGGTGATCGTCGGGGACGTCTCGACCCACGTCGCGGCGAGCAGTCCCTTCCGCGACTGGGTGCGCGAGTCCAATCGCGGTCGTCAACTGCGGTTCATGCCTGACGTGGCCACGGCGCTAGATTGCCTGCATGGCAGAGGAAGTGACAGCGCAGTCACCGGCGATGGCTCGGCCGGTGATCCTCCGGCAGGGCTGGCGTGACCTGTCCTTCGTGCACTGGGCGGTAGAGCCGGATGCTGTCGCCCACTACTTCCCGGCAGGCACCCAGCCCGACACGTTCGAGGACCGGACGTACGTCGGGCTGGTGCCGGCACGACGGCCAGCAGCACGATCGAGACCCGCGTAGGCGATCAACTGGAGCCCGGGCCGCTAGAGCACTTCCTGACCGCCCGGTGGGGCCTACACGTCCGCAGAGCGGGCCGGACCTGGTATCTGCCCAACGAGCACCCGACCTGGGTACTGCGTGCTGCCGAGCTCCAGAGGTTGGAGGACCACGGGCTGCTCGCCTCTGTCGGACTCGGCGAGCTCAGCAGGCGCCAGCCAGACCACGTGGCCTTCAGCGCCGGAGTACCGGCGTTGTTTGGGCTGCCGACGTCGGCGGGTCGGCCTAGACGACCGGTACGTCGCTGACAAGGTCCGGCACGTCGGCTGCCTCACTGAGGAGGATCCGGAGCTGGCCGGACTCGTTGGCGTCCTCGGCGAAGATCTGCAGGGCCACCTCGACCGTGTCGCGGTCGTGCTCGAGCAACTCGCGCCAGCCCTCCCACAGCACCACCTCCGGCTCACCGGTGGACCGGTCGCTCAGGGAGTCGGCCAGCGCGTCCCAGTTCCGCCCGAACCAGCGAGGCAGATCGAAGGCCGTCGCGCAGACATCGAGGAAGCCGGCCTTGTCGTGCACCCCGGTGCTGTCGAGCTGGACGAAGTTCCAGCCGGCAGACGTCACGCTGCGGCGTACCTGCTCGGTGGTCAGGTCGGTGTGCCAGCGGTAGACGCCAGGCCGCAGGCCCTTGCTCAGGAGGGTGCGCAGGTCAGTCATCCGTTGGTCCCCCCGTCCGCCTGGATCCGGCGGAACGACTGGTAGTGGTCGTCGGTGTAATAACGCTCCTCGCCCTTCCCGGTCACGATCCGGCGGGCGCCGCGGTCCTTCTCGCCAGGGGTCTTCACGGTGTACTCGCGGTAGTAGCCCCGGTCCTGCTTGGGCAGGAGCTTCTCGAAGTTGCCGAACACGGCCCCGTCGCGGCTGTACGGGTACGGCCCGCCCTTGTCGATCAGTTCGAGCGTGTCCCTGGCCTCCTTCGGGAGGTCGGCCACGGCCACGAAGGCGAGGCCGCTCACCGGATCCGTGCTGGGCGCAGTCTGCGACTTCGAAGGGCTGCAGCCGAACAAGGACGCCGCGAGGGTGATCACCAGCATGGCGATCACCACGGCGGCGACGATTCGGGCAGCCTTCGGGTTGTTGATCACCCAGCACTCCGCAGCCGCCTGCTGAACTCCCCCGCGGCCTCGGCGGGATCGTCCGCCTCAGTGATCGCCCGTACTACGACCACCCGGCTGGCCCCGGCCTCGATCACCTGGTCCAGCCTGCCGAGGTCGATACCCCCGATGGCGAACCAGGGCTTCACCGACTGCCGGCTGGCGGCGTACGAGACCAACTCGAGGCCGGCGGCGCTGCGGCCGGGCTTGGTCGGGGTCTCCCAGCACGGGCCGACGCAGAAGTAGTCGGAGCCCTGCTCATCGACAGCGGCATTCACCTGGCTGAAGGTATGAGTGGAGCGGCCTATCACCGGCTCCATCCCGGTGATGGCCCGTGCTGCGTGCACCGGCAGGTCTCGCTGGCCGAGGTGCAGGACGTCTGCTCCAGCCGCGAAAGCGATGTCGGCGCGATCGTTGACCGCCAGGAGCTTGCCGTGCCGCTTGCAGGCGTCGGCAAACACCTCCAAGGCAGCCAGCTCGTCGGCTGCCTCCAGGTCCTTCTGGCGGAGCTGGACGATGTCCACGCCACCACCCAGCGCGGCATCCAGGAACTGCACCAGATCGCCCTGCTTCTCCCGCGCATCCGTACACAGGTAGAGATAGGCGTCCGCCAGCTGGTCACGTACTGCGGTGTGCTCAGTCACAAGGGCCAGCTTGTCATGTGTATACCGTCGTAGTCTGGGCGCATGGCTGATGAAACCTCCGATGTCGTGGTGGTCGGCGCGGGGCTGATCGGTCTGGCGACCGCTTGGCGGCTCGCTGCAGACGGTATCCAGGTGACGGTATGCGATCCGACACCCGGCAGCCAGACCTCTTCGGTCGCCGCCGGCATGCTGGCTCCGGTCACCGAGGTCGAGTTCGGCGAGGACGAACTGCTGGCTCTGAATCTGGCCAGTGTCGCGGCCTGGCCCGCCTTCGCCGAGGAGCTCGAGGCTCTCACCGGGCAGTCCGCCGGCCTCAACCGCACGGGAACTCTCTCGGTCGCGTACGACATCGACGACGCCGCCGCGATCCGGCGGCTGGCCGACTACCAACGGCGTCTCGGCCTGGAGGTGGAGGAGCTCACCGGTCGGCAGACCCGCAAACGCGAGCCACTCCTCGCCGCCGGCGTGGCGGCCGGAGTCTGGGTCCCGGGCGACCACTCGGTCGACAACCGTCAGGCCGTCGCCACCCTGCTCAAAGCCGCCGAGCTCACCGGCGTCCGGATCATCAGGCAACGAGTCACCCGCATCCTCACCACCGGTACTACGGCCGTCGGCGTCGAGCTGGAGGACGGGACCTCCCTCCGGGCCGGCCAGATCATCGCTGCCGCCGGACCCTGGTCCGCGCAGCTGGCGGGAATCCCGGACGAGCTGAAGGTCCCAGTAAGGCCGCTCAAGGGTGAGATCCTGCGCCTGCGAGTCCCCGAGGCGTACCGGCCTGCCCTCAACCACACAGTGCGGGCGACAGCGCGAGGGTTCGCGGTCTACCTGGTCCCCCGGCCGGGCGGCGAACTGGTCGTCGGCGCCACCACCTCGGAGCTCGGCTATGACACCCGGGTGCTCGCGGGCGGGGTCTTCGCGCTGCTACGGGACGCCCGGACGGTTCTGCCGATCACCGACGAGCTCGAATTGGTCGAGACGGTGGCAGGTCTGAGGCCGGCCACTCCTGACAACGCGCCCATCCTGGGACCGTCCGGACTCGACGGTCTGCTGTGGGCGACCGGGCACTACCGCAACGGAGTACTGCTGACTCCGATCACCGCGGACGTCATCGCCGAGACAGTGCGGACCGGAGTGCTCCCGAAGCTTGCCGAGCCCTTCCTGGCGGCCCGGTTCGGGGCAATGCCTAAGGTAACGAGGTGAGTGAGGACATGTTCGTGCTCGTCAACGGCAGTACCGAGAAGATCGCCGCGGGAACCACTGTCGCCGAGGTGGTCGACCGCTGGGCCCGCAGCCCGATCGGGGTGGCCGTCGCGGTGAACGAGGCAGTGGTGACGCGGGCCGAGTGGCCTGGGACCACGTTGGCCGAGGGTGACCGGGTGGAGATCCTCACCGCGGTCCAAGGCGGTTGAGGAGGAACCATGAGTGACGACACCCTGGTGATCGCCGGACGCGAACTGTCGTCCCGGCTGGTGATGGGGACAGGCGGCGCGCCGAGTCTCGAAGTACTGGAAGAGGCGCTGGTCGCGTCCGGGACGGAACTGACCACGGTCGCTCTGCGGCGGCTCGATCCGGCGCAGCAGGGGTCCGTTCTCGACGTGCTCCGCAAGCACGACATCGCGGTACTGCCGAACACCGCCGGGTGTTTCACCGCCGGCGAGGCCGTTCTCACCGCCCGGCTGGCCCGGGAGGCGCTGGAGACGGACCTGATCAAGCTGGAGGTCGTTGCCGACGACCACACACTGCTGCCCGACGCCGTCGAACTACTGGACGCCGCGGAGATCTTGGTGGCCGACGGGTTCTCCGTCCTCGCCTACACCAACGACGATCCCATCCTGGCCCGCCGGCTGGAGCAGGCAGGATGTGTCGCGGTGATGCCGCTCGGCTCGCCGATCGGTTCGGGCCTGGGCATCCGCAACCCGCACAACATCGCGATGATGGTGGAGGCCGCCGGAGTTCCGGTCGTCCTCGACGCGGGCATCGGCACCGCCAGCGACGCCGCGCTGGCGATGGAACTGGGGTGTGCCGCGGTGATGCTGGCCACGGCCGTCACCCGCGCCGAGCGGCCCGCCTTGATGGCCGCCGCGATGCGGGACGCCGTGACCGCCGGGCGCAACGCCTACCTGGCCGGCCGGATCCCGCGGCGTTACCACGCCGCCCAGGCGTCGTCCCCGCTCGAGGGGCGCGCCTCCCTCTGAGACCGCCCCTGAGTCCGCCTCCGAGTTCGCCAGAACTTCGGTTAGATGCCCCCGGCACCTGTTGCCGGGGGCATCTGCTTGGGCCGGAACCCCAGGTCGTGAACGGATTCTGTGACCGGCTAAACGCGATCCGTTGATCGATTGTGAACCACAACCATGTAGTTCAGCGTTGAATTGTAAACATTGCATTACAGCCGTAACAAGTGACCCACCTGCACCTGTTGTCACATCAGTAACACCACTTACCGTCAAGGGACGTTCACACGGGGAGATGGATGATGAGCAGCACGTGGCGAAAAGTCCTGCGGGTACTGACCGGGATCACGGTCCCCCTGGTGGCAGCCGGGGTGATCACCGCCGGGTCGCCCGGCTTCGGGCAGTACCGGGTGAAGAACGGTGACACGCTCAGCCACATCGCGGCGCAGTACGGGACGGATGTCAGGACGCTGGTCGAGCTGAACAGCCTGCCCGGCAACGGCAACGCGATCTACGCCGGCGAGGTGCTCAAACTGCCCGGCAAGGCCTCCAAGGCCAGTCCGGCCAAAGCGAGTCCGGCCAAGCGGTCGCAGCTCGGCCGGGTGACCTACGTGGTGAGGCGCGGCGACACGATCGGCAAGATCGCCAAGCGGTACAAGTGTTCCCAGGCCAACCTGCTCGCGGCCAACGGGCTGAAGCGGTCCGACCACATCTACGCCGGCAAGGCGCTGCAGGTGCCGGTCAAGATCCGCCCGAAGCCGGTCGCCAGGAAGCCGGCCAAGAAGGCGACGAAGAACAACAGCTTCGCCGGCCGGATCTATGCCGACCACATCGTCAGCGCCGCGAACCGCAACCGGGCCACGCTGAAGAACCGCAAGCTGCCGACCCGCGCCCAGATGCGGGCGATGATCGCGGCGACGGCGACGAAGTACGGCGTCGATCCCGAACTCGCGCTGGCCATCTCCTGGCAGGAGTCCGGCTGGAAGCAGCGGGTCGTCTCCCCCGCCAACGCCGTCGGCGCGATGCAGGTCATCCCGTCCACCGGCAAGTTCTCCGCCGGCATCGTCGGCCGCAAGCTCGACCTGCTCAAGCCGCAGGACAACGTCACGGCGGGCGTGGTGCTGCTGAGCCGGCTGACCACGGCGGCCAAGCGGCTCGACCTCGCGATCGCGGGCTACTACCAGGGCCTCGGCGGCGTCCGGCGCAACGGGATGTACCCGGACACGAAGCTCTACGTGAAGAACGTGCTGCGGATCAAGGCCCAGCTCGAGAAGGGCTGGAGCCCGCTCTGACAACGGTGACATGACGGTCACCGAGCGCGGTCCGGCGCGGCGACGGAGCCGCCGCCGGACCGCTTATTTACACTCTCAGAGCAGACAGCTTCGAGAGGCGGCTCACCGCACGTGACGGATGACGTAGACACCCAGGTCGGCGATCGCCTGGTCGGGCGAGTGCTCGACGGGCGGTACCGCGTGGGTGCGCGCGTCGCCAAGGGCGGGATGGCGACCGTCTACGAGGCGCTCGACATGCGGCTGGACCGGATCGTCGCGCTCAAGGTGATGCACCTCGGCCTGGGTGACGACGCCGAGTTCGGCCGCCGGTTCGTGGCCGAGGCGCGGGCCGCCGCCAAGCTGTCCCATCCGAACGTGGTGGCCGTCTTCGACCAGGGCGACGACAACGGCACGCTGTTCCTGGCGATGGAGTACGTGCCCGGCCGCACGCTGCGCGACGTGATCCGCCAGCAGTCGCCGCTGCCGCCCGCGCGCGCCCTCGACCTGCTCGCGCCGGTCCTGTCCGCGCTCTCGGCGGCCCACGACGCGGGCATCGTGCACCGCGACATCAAGCCCGAGAACGTCCTGATCTCGAACGACGGCACCATCAAGGTCGCCGACTTCGGGCTGGCCCGGGCCGTCACCACCACCGGCAACACCGCCACCCAGGGCCTGCTGATGGGCACGGTGTCGTATCTGGCGCCCGAGCTCGTCACCGAAGGCAGCGCCGACGCCCGCTCCGACGTGTACTCGGCCGGCATCCTGCTCTACGAACTCCTCACCGGCAGCAAGCCGCACACCGGTGACACCCCGATCCAGGTCGCCTACGCCCACGTCCACGCCGATGTGCCGCCGCCCTCGCAGCTCTGCCCGGGCATCCCGCCGTACGTCGACGCCCTGGTGCAGCGGGCGACCGCGCGGGACCGGGATCTCCGGCCGGCCGACGCGCGAGTCTTCAGCCGCCAGATCCACCGGGTCCGCAGCGCGATCAACGAAGGCCTCTCGGACGACCCGGAGCTGACCGGCGACCTGACCCTGCCGATCCAGCAGCTACGGCAGGACAACGAGTACGACGACGGCTACTCGCGCGGCACCGGGTACGTCGAGCAGCAGCCGCGCAACGACACGATCGTCGTACCGTTCGAGCCGCCGCGGCCCGTGGTGCGGCGGCCGGCCACGGCGACGAAGGTTCCGCGACCGCGGCAGCCGAAGAAGGGGCGCGGCCTGATCGCGCTCATCGCAGTACTCGCGCTCGCTGTCGGTGTCGGCACCGCCGGCTGGTACTACGGCATCCACCGCTACACGTCCACGCCCGGGCTGCTGCAGATGACCGTGGCGGACGCCAACGCCAAAGCCGTCGAGCTGGGCCTCACGACGACGCTGGCGAACCAGGACTTCTCGGAGGACATTCCGAAGGGCGAGGTGATGGACACCGATCCGGAGCCGGGCGCACGGATCCGGAAGGACGGCGAGATCTCGCTGACCGTGTCGAAGGGCCCCGAGCGCTACCGGGTGCCGCAGCTCGCCGGCCTCGACCAGGAAGCGGCCAAGCGGGCGCTGGAGTCGATCAAGCTGGTCACCGGCCAGATCAACGAGGCGTACTCCGAGACCGTGCCGACCGGCCGGGTGATCGCGTTCTCGCCCAAGTTCGACACGGTGATGAAGCCGGGCGACGCGGTGAACCTGGCGATCAGCAAGGGCAAGGAGCCGATCGCCGTACCGGACCTGACCGGCAAGACCGCCCGGGAAGCCATCCGGACGCTGCGCAAGGCCGGCTTCACCGTCGGCCGCACCGACCGGTTCGACGAGAAGGTCGCCGAGGGCCGGGTGATCAGCCAGACCCCGAACAGCGGCACCCTGTTCGCCAAGGACAAGGTCCAACTGGTCGTCTCGAAGGGCCCGCCGCTGCGCGAGGTGCCGAACGTACGGAGCAAGAAACTCGCCGACGCGCAGAAGATCCTGACCGAGGCCGGTTTCACCGTGAAGGTGGAGAAGGCGCCGTTCAACCTCGGCCTCAACCTGGTCGCGGGCCAGAACCCGGCCGCCGGCCAGAAGGTCAAGCCCGGCACCCAGGTGATCGTCACTGTGGTCTGACCCTTCCGGCGATCGCCGCCCGGGCCTAGGCTGAACTGCCGGGAGGTGATCGAGATGCAGGCTGACGTAGGCGACAAGATTCACGTCCGCGGCCGCAAGGTCGGCAACCACGATCGGCTGGGCGAGGTGCTCGAGGTGCGCGGCGAGAACGGCGCGCCGCCGTACCTGGTCCGGTTCGACGACGGCCACGAGTCGCTGGTGTTCCCCGGCTCGGACTGCGTGGTGGAGCACCACACGCCCTGAACCTGTCAGGTGTCTGAGAAGCTTTGCGCGTGAATCACCCGCGCATCGCCGTTCTGGCCCTGCTCGCCGTGGCGGCAGCCTGGGGTTCGACGTTCTTCCTGACCAAGGATCTGCTGGACCGGATGGACGTCGCCGACTACCTGGCGTTGCGGTTCGCGATCGCCGCGATCGCGCTGATCGCGATCCATCCGCCGGCGATCTCGCGGTTGAGCCGGCTCGACCGCGGCCGGGGCGTCGCGCTGGGCATCACCTACGGCATCGCCCAGTTGGTCCAGACCGAGGGCCTGCGGCACACCTCGGCCAGCGTCTCCGGCTTCGTCACCGGCATGTATGTCGTGTTCACGCCGCTGCTCGCCGCGGTCATCCTGCGGCACAAGATCGGCCGCTGGGCCTGGATCGCGGTCGTGCTGGCCACCGTCGGCCTTGGCGTCCTTTCCCTGCGCGGTTTCAGCATGGGCACGGGTGAACTGCTCACACTCGCCTCGGCCGGGCTGTACGCGCTGCACATCATCGGTCTCGGCGCCTGGTCCACCCCGTCGAACGCGTTCGGGTTGTCGGCGCTCCAGATGGTCACCATCACCGCGGTCTGCGCGATCGGAGCGATCCCCGGCGGCTTCTCGCTGCCGGGCGGTGGCGGAGACTGGGTCCGGGTGCTCTACATGGCCCTGATCGCGGGGGCGCTCGCGCTGATCGTGCAGACCTGGGCGCAGGCCCACCTGACTCCGACCCGGGCGGCGATCGCGATGACGATGGAGCCGGTGTTCGCGTCCGCGTTCGCCGTACTCTTCGGGACGGAGAGCGTGACCGCGCGGATGCTGATCGGCGGGGCGCTGGTGATGTCGGCGATGTACCTGGTCGAACTGGCCCCGCGGCGCAAGATCGAGGCCGAGGTCCAGCACCTCGCCCAGTGAGAGGGATGATTCGGCCATGCGGGACGACAGCGAGCGGCGGGTGCGGTGGTTCCCGTACGCCGTGATCGCGGTCCTGCTCGCCTTCCTCGCGGCCGGGACGGCATCCAACCTGGAGCGCAACCCGCAGCCCCAACTGGTCGCCGACGGCGTCCCCGGCCGGTCGCTGCCGGCCACCGACGTCCCCTATGACCTGGTCCGGCACGCCCTCGCTGATCTCGACGCGCTGACCCTTCCCGACGGCGCGACGGTGGCCGGCTGGGACGGTCCGTGGCGGTTCGTCTGGCCCCGCGACGCGTCGTTCGTCGCCGCCGCGCGCTGCTCGGTCGGCCAGTACGCCGAAGCCGGCAAGGTGCTCGGCTTCCTCGACAAGATCAGGCCGACGGCGGGTCGTTGGGGCGCCCGGTACACCGCGCCCGACGGTGTGGAGCCGGGAGACGGGCGCGAGCCACAGCTGGACGGGTCGGGTTGGGTGCTCTGGGCAACGTGGTTCTGTTCCAACCCGCCGGTGCACCCTGGGAGCGCGAGCGAATCCACCACCAGCACGCCGGCGCCGTCCGGCGTACCGGAGGCCGCGGGGATCGACCTCGCCGCCTACTGGCCGATGGTCCGGGAGTCCGGCGACCAGATCGTCGCCGAACTCGGCGAGGACGACCTGCCGGCGGCCTCGCCGGACTACTGGGAGCGGCCTGAGTCCGAGGTGACGCTCGGCACGATCGCTCCGCTGCTGACCGGGCTGCGTTCCGGCTTGGCGATCGCCGCCAAGCTGGGCCGGACGGCCGAGGTCGCTTCCTGGCAGGACGCGCTCGACCGGTTGTCGGCGGCAACCGACCGGCGGTTCGGGCCGCACTATCCCCGGACGCCGGCGAAGGCGGTCAGCTTCGTCGAGCCTGGTATCGAGCCGATCGGCATCGAGGGCGGCGCCGACGCCATCGTGACGGTGCTCGGCCCGCCGTTCGCCCCGGCTCGCGACGAGGTGTCACAGGCGATCGAGCGCACCAGGAAGGTGCTGACCCAGCCGAACGGCGGAGTCACCCCGGGCGAGCAGTGGCGTACGGACGGCGTCGCATGGACTCCGCAGACCGCCCTGTTCGCCCTCAGCGCGGCAGCACGCGGCGACCGCAGTACTGCGGAACGGTTGCTCGAGTGGCTCGACGCGTATCGCACCCCGACCGGAGCCCTGCCGGAGAAGGTCAATCGCGACCTCCACCCGGCAGGCGAGGCTCCGTTGGCCTGGACCACCGCACTGGTGGTGCTGACCGCCTCCGCGTTGAACCACCCGCTGCCGATCCCCTAGCAGATCTCCATCACGTCGTGCGTGGGCGCCTCGGGACGTGAGGTGCTCGTCGCGGTCGAGTAGAAGAACGCGGTCGAGGCGATGTCGTCCTGCAGCGGCAGGTAGCGACCACCCGAACGCCAGCCGAGTGCCTGGACGTCGGCCCGCAGTTTCGTGCGGAAGCGGATCGGGTCGGGCAGGTGGAAGCGGTACATGCCGAACCGCTGCTGGCTCTGGTACTGCCCGTCCGGGCGGATCACCTGCGGCATCCCGAGGTACGGCGTACTGAACTCGGCGTAGCCGCCTCGGTCCGGGCCGAGGTCGAAGTTCCAGGCTCCGCCGAAGTAGTCCTCCGTGCCGGTACCGCAGATGGTCGGGAACTCCTCGTCGTCGTCCAGGTAGAACTTCACCTCGCCCTCACCCCACCAGCCGGTGCTGTTGACGCCCCACGCCAGGTAGGTCCCTACGTAGTGTCCGGGCCCTTCCACGCCGTCCAGCAGGGTGTGCACGGTCTTGGAGGGCAGCGGGTTGCTCCGCCGCCACTGCGTGTGCAGGTACGCCGACCCCTCCGCGACCGCGCCCAGCCAGTAGTCGATCTGGAAATACACGACCACTGCCTCGTTGTGCGTGTTCTCCAACGTCAGGTGAGCCTGCGAGCGGAACGGCATCTCCCAGTAGCAGTTGAAACCGCCGTTCGGGTTCACGGCGACCGGGAGCGAGTTGACCTGGGCGAACCGGCCCCAGCCGGAACAGAAGAAGTCCCCCACGGGTGCTTCGACCGCGGGCGCCTCGTCGCCGTCCCAGTGACCGCGCAGCACCAGACGGCGCCAGTTGTCGCTGTGCGTGGTGAGCCAGATGTGCGTGACGCAGCCGGGGCCGGCGATGTCCGCGAGCGTCACCGTCTCCCCCGCCGCGATCTCGATTGACGGCGAGACCTTCCAGCCGAGGCCCAGGTCCCGGGCCGCGTTCGCGCCGGTCCCCTCGGTCCGGCGGCCGCCCTGACCGGGCTCCCCGGTCGGGTTCTCCGCGCTGATGGAACGGGTCTGGACGTCGGCGACGGCACTGATGCCGGCCAGGTTTCCAAGAGTCATGTCCGTGAGCCTAGGGTCCGGAAACGCTGTCAGGACGAATCAGAAATCGATTTCTCACTCTGTGGTCAGACTCGGAGGCAGCAAAAGGACCCTCGGCTCAGTCTTTAGTGGTACCGGCTGGACAAACCGGCCCGGACGAGGAGACGGCCTTGACATTCGAGGAATGGGCGCGGGTGGGGCTGCCGAAACTGCTCAGGTTCGCGACGGTCCTGTGCGGGTCCGGCGATCTGGCCGCGGACCTGGTCCAGGACGTCGCGGTGAAGGCACATCGGCACTGGGACCGGGTCGCGACGGCCGACTCGCCCAACGCCTACCTGCGCAAGATGCTGGTCAACGAGTACCTGTCCTGGCGCCGGAAGTGGTCCCGGTTCGTGCCGCGCGCGGAGATCGTCCCGAGCGAGCAGATCGCCGACCACGCGAACCAGCAGGCCGACCGGGACCAACTCCTCACCGAACTGGCGAAACTGCCCAGGCGGCAGCGCGCAGTACTGGTACTGCGGTACTTCGGTGGCCTGTCGGACCCCGAGATCGCCGAGACCCTCGGCTGCTCCGCCAGCACCGTCCGAGCCCACGCCTCCCGGGCCCTCGCCGCCCTCCGCATCGAGATGGCGGCCCCGCAGACCTTTCACCACCCCTCCCGACCCGGAGTGACCCATGCGCACTGAGGAAGACCTCCGTACCGCTTTCGACCACCTGGCCGACACCGCACCGTCGGCCGACGAGATCCTGCCGGCGATCCACCCGCCGCGCCCGCCCCGCCGCAGCCGCACGCCGCTCATCCTGGGCACGGTGGTCGCCACTGTCGCAGCGGCTCTCGCGGCGCCGCTCGCGGTCAGCCACCTGAAAGGCGCCGACCCGGCTCCGGCCGGCCCGGACCGGAACTCCGCGCTGGTGAACTGGGTGACGATGCGGATTCCCGCCACCCTCGGCGACCGCGGCCGGACCTATCGGACCGATTACCAGGTCCAGTACTACATCGGCGGCACGACCGCGGCATCCACCTGCCTGCTGTCGACGCATCGCAACGGCGATTTCGTCCCGGCGACGATCCCGGCCGGCAGCCCGACGGTGATGATCAACGAGACGAAGGCCCGGCTGGTCTCCGCGCCGGCCTCCAAGCCCGCCCTCTCGTTGCCGCCCGAGTACTTCAGCAGCGCGTCGATCGCTCCCGGCAAGGGAGCGAAGGCAGAGCTCACCAGATATCTCAGAGTTCCTGGCGAGACGATGACCACTGTCGTCTGGGAGCCCGCGCCAGGTCTGTGGCAGCTGATCACCTGCTCGTCGCAGGTCGACAACGGCTGGCTCGATGCCCCTCACCACCCCGACGTCAAGCTGGCGACCTCGATCGCCGAATCGGTGAAGGCGCAGCCGCAACCACTGCTGACGCCGTACCGGGTCACTCACCTGCCCACCGGCCTCCACGAACAGCGCGGCAACACTTTCGATGCCGACAAAGGCACCGGCGCGGGTCATGGATTCACCACTTGGTTCAGCGACGGCAATCCGTCGACCGGCGCGCCGAAGGCCACCATCGCGTTCAACGGGAACGGCCGGCCCGAGCCGGGCGACGACCTGAAGATCAGCTACGACGGAACCATGAAGTTCCTCGAGCGCTACCAGCAGCAGAAACCCGATCTGACCATCAACGGCCGCCCGGCGTGGAACCACAGCGGCGAGGCCGTGATCCAGCCGCCGGCCGAGGGCGGCAAGACAGCGGCCCCCGGATTCACGATGGTGGGCGACGGCTTCCTGGTCAGGATCACCGGCTACCCGGGGATCACCCAGGCCGAGATTCTCAAGGTCGCCGAGGGCTTGCAGTTCGCGCCCAGCTCGGTCGACAAGACCACCTGGTTCGACGCTGCCACCGCCCTCGCCGGGTGACGACGGCGTCGCGATCAACCGGTCGGCGTTCGGGCGGGCCGAGGAGTTGGCTTCGCAGTATCAGCAGGCGCGGATCTTGGCGGTGAAGCCGTGCTGGAAGGTGAGGCACGCCCAGGGGCGGCCCTGGTCCTTGGCGGATCGCACGATCAGCGGGTAGGCGTCGGCGCCGCGGATCTCCGGGCTGTTCTCGGTCTTGAGTGAACCGACCGCTCCCCCGCGCGCCTCGGCGGCGGCCCGCACGTCCTCGACGGTCACCGCGCTGCCGGCCTGCCGGTTGGCGGCGGCCTCGGCGTCGTCGGCGACCGACAGTGCGAAGTCGATCTCCGGCGGCGTCGCCCAGGTGGTCGTGGTGATTGGGAACACCAGGCCGAACATCAGCAGCCCCACGAACCCGATGAGCGGGCGCGCCTTGCGATCCTTGCCTGTCGCCAGCACGGCGGCGCAACACAGCGCGAGCAGCAGGGTGAGTCCCCGGAGTGCCCAGTTTCGGTCGAGACGGCTGTCTACTGCGAGCGCCGCTGCGATCGCGATCACCACGCAGACCAGGCCGGCGGCGGCAGCGCGGAGAGGCGGGGACACAGATTTCATGGCGCTGACGATAGACGGCGGGCGTTTCATCGCACCGCCTAGCGGAGGGCAGCCGCTTATCGCAGTGAATCGGCCGCTCACCGATCGCCACGCCGCTCGAGGTCACCCCACCGTCGGCGCTGCTGGCAGATTCGAAGGGCGCGTCCTACCGCCCCAACGGATTGGATCTGCCGTGACCATGGACGATTTCGAGACTCCTGGATCGTGGAGCGTCTCCCGCCGCCGTGCCCTCCAACTGACCGGCGGCCTGGCGGCAGCCGGCACCCTGTCAACGACCTCCGCCACCGAGGCAACCGGCAGTACCGCGGACCCCGCCAGTACTGCGGACGCCGGGCAGGCGACGCTGACCGAAGGCACCAACTTCATGGTCGCCGTGTCCCCCGACGGCCAGTGGCTCGCCTTCGACCTGGTGACCGCGATCTGGGTGACACCAGCGGCAGGCGGCCGGTCGCGGCGCCTCACCGACGACCTGCAGGACGCCACCCGGCCGAGGTGGTCTCCGGACGGCAGGAGCATCGTGTTCCAGTCGTATCGCGACGGGAACTTCCACCTGTGGTCGATCCGCCCCGACGGAACCGGGCTGCGGCAGTTGACCAGCGGGCGCTTCGACCACCGCGAGCCCGCGTTCGCGCCGGACGGCCGGTCTGTGGTGTTCTCGTCGGATCGCGGTGGCAGCTACGGCATTCATCGGCTCAGTCTGGGCAGCGGCGCGATCGCCGCCCTGACCGACGGGGAGACCGAGGAAGCCGAGCCGGTGGTCTCGCCCGACGGCACGAAACTCGCTTTCACGGTCGACTCGTCCTCGATCGTCGAACTCGACCTCGCCACCGGCCAACGCCGTACCGCGGTGCCCGCGCAGACGGGTTCCAGCGTCTACGGGCCGGACTACTCCCCGTCAGGACAGCTCGCCTATGTCCGGCTGACCGGGCCGGCCTCCGACCTCGTGATCGGCGACCAAGCGGTGACGAGCGGCAAGGACGTGTTCGCCGTGCCGCCTTCGTGGGCCGCGACCGGCGAGATCTTCTACACCGCTGACGGCTCGGTGATGAAGCACCAGGTCGGCGGCGGGCACGCCGTCGTCGCGTTCACGGCGACGGTGCCGGTCACGTCGCGACGACCGCGACCCAAGTCGCCTGACCTCGAGTCCAGGAAGCGCCGGCCGGTGCTCGGGATCGCGAGCCCGACCGTCTCACCGGACGGTCGCTGGATCGCGTTCCGGGCGCTCAACGCCTTGTGGCTGGCGGCAACAAGTGGCCGAGGGCAACCACGCAAGGTCGTGGCGGACGGCTACTTCAACTCGGATCCGGACTTCTCCCCGGACGGCAAGAAGCTCCTCTACGCCAGCGATCGCGACGGTACGGCCGACCTCTGGCTGCACGACTTGGCAACAGGGGCCGACAGCAAGCTCTCGTCTTTGCCCGGGGCACAGACCGCGCCCAGATTCTCGCCGGACGGCCGGCAGGTCGCGTACCAGGACCAGGACGGGATCGCCTGGGTGCTCGACGTCGCCTCCGGCGAGGTCCGGCAACTGACACCGACGTTGTTCCAGCCCGGCCGGGTGAGCTGGTCCGCCGACGGCCGTACGATCGTGCTCGCCGCGGTGAAGCCGTTCTCCAAGCGCTTCCGCGAAGGCACCAGCCAACTCCTGTACGTCGACGTCGCGACCACAGCGCTCGAGTACGTCGAACCGATGCCCTTCCGGTCACTCGCCACCCGAGGGGATGACGGCCCGGTCTTCTCCTCCGACGGCAAGTGGCTCGCCTTCATCGTCGAGAGCCTCCTGTACGTCGCTCCGGTCGACCAGCGCGGGCGGTTCACCGCGAAGCCCCGGGCGGTCACCTCGGAGGTGACGGACTCGCCGGTCTGGCAGGACGAGCGGACGCTGCTCTACCTGCACAACGGGCTGTTGCGCAGGACCGACCTGCGCGGATCGCGTCCGCGGACGGTCAAGGTCGACCTGCACTGGCAGCGGGCGACGGTGAACCAGCACGTGACGATCCACGCGGGCGCCTTGTGGGACGGGCGATCCGAGGAACTGCGGCGCGATGTGGACATCGTCGTCGACGGGTCGAGGATCGCCGGCGTGCGACCACATCAAGGCAAGCCGGACATCGACGCGTCCGGGCTCACGGTGATGCCGGGGCTGATCGATGCCCACAACCACTGGCACCTGCGCGGCCGTGCGTGGGGTGCGCGGCAGGGCAACCTCTGGCTCGCCTACGGGATCACGACTACGCGCTCACCGGGCGATCCCGTCTACCAGATGCAGGAGACGCGGGAAGCGCTCTCGCACGGGTCTCTGGTCGGGCCGCGCTACTTCGCCACCGGCGAGGCGATCGACGGGTCCCGGGTCTACTACAACTTCATGCGGCCGACCTTGTCGCTGCGGCAACTCGGCCTGGAGATCGACCGCGTCGAGGGCCTCGCCTACGACCTGGTGAAGACCTATGTCCGGTTGCCGATCGAGTACCAGCGCAGGACGATCGCGGCCGTCCACCGCCTCGGGCTGCAACTGTCGTCGCACTACCTCTACCCGGCCGAGCATCTCGGCATGGACGGAATGGAACACACCGGAGCGACGAACCGGCTCGGCTACTCGCACACCGTCAGCAGGCTCGGTCGTGCGTACGCGGACGTGATCACGCTGTTCACCAAGTCCGGGATGTCGGTCACGCCGACCCTGTTCAACTCGACGATGGCGCACGTGGACGACCCTTCCCTGCTGACGGATTCACGCACCACCACGCTTTTCCCGGCGTGGGAGTACGCGGCGCTGCAGAACGAGGTGAACACCGCCAGAGGTCCGGCCGGCGTGACCACCAGGGCCCTGCTGGCGGGCAACGTCGACATGGTGCTGCGGATTCATCGAGGTGGCGGTCTGGTCATCTCCGGCACGGACACGCCGCTGGACAACATCGCGATCTCGCTGCACGCCAATCTGCGGTCGATGGTGTCAGGCGGGTTCACGCCGTACGAGGCGCTGACCACGGCTACCCACAATCCGGCGAGGTGGCTGGCCCTGGAGGACAAGCTGGGCGTAGTACGGGCTGGAGCGCAGGCTGATCTGTCGTTCGTGCGGGGTGATCCGCTGGCCGACATCACGCATGCGGCGGCGGTCCAGCAGGTGATGGTCGCAGGCAAGCTGCACACGGTCGAGCAACTGCTCGCGCCCTTCGCCGGGGTCCAGGTCGCCACGGCTCGCGGCCCGAAGCCGCTTAGTCGGGAGAAGGCGCACGCCCATGACTCGGAGTACTGGTGGCATGAGCCGGAGTGGCTGCATCGCGTCTGCTGTGACGGCTGAGATCGGACATTTCCGCACGGGATATTGCAGTAATCAACATTAGCTTCTACCGTGATCGCGACTTGGTGTGCCCGCCCGTTCACCGATCGTGAGGAACCGTCTGATGTTGAAGCTCCTCCTGCCGTTAGTCCTCAGTTCCAGCTTCCTGGTGCCGGCCCAGGCGAGCGCTTCCAGTTGGACCCTGCCCGGGGTCGGCGGTGTCGGCGCGACCGTGGAGTCGGCCGACGGACGGCTGCGGCTCAAGGTCAGCTCGAAGTCCGCCGACGTGCTCAGCGTCGCGGATCTCGGGGTGATCACCTCGGCCGGCGACCTGTCGAAGGACCTCGCGCTGACCGCCGAGAGCCACCGGACGCTGCGTACGTCGTACCGGATGACGACCGGGAAGCAGCGTGATCGGAGCGTCTATCAGGAGGAGAGCCGGTTGACCTTCGGGAACTCGAGCGGCTCGTTCGCGCTGGTCGTGAGGGTTTCCGACGACGGGGTCGCGTTCCGGTACGAACTGCCGGGGCCGGTGACTGTTCAGCGGGAGACCGGCGGGTTCGAACTGGCGCCCGATGCGACCAGTTGGCTGCAGCCCTACAACGCTCAGCATGAGAACGAGCACGCGCAGGCGACCGCGTCGACGGCGCCCACCGGACAGTTCGGGCATCCCGCGCTGTTCCGGGCCGGGGGCAACTATGCGCTGCTTGCCGAGTCAGGTCTTGACGGCCGGTACTCCGGCGCCCGCCTCACGCACACACAGGGCTCCAGCCGGTACGACGTACAGCTCGCTGACGCGGCGGTGGCGTCGTCAGGTGCTCTGGCGACGGCTTGGCGGACGATGATCGTCGGGGATCTCGCCACGGTGACCGGGTCCACGCTGGTGGACGATCTGGCTGATCCGGCGCGGTTCAGTGACACGAGTTGGGTTCAGCCGGGTCTGTCCTCGTGGTCCTGGCTGGCCGAGAACTCCAGTCCGCGCGACTTCGAGCGGCAGAAGGATTATGTGGACGCGGCGGCTCTTCGCGGTCTGAAGTACGTGCTTGTGGACGAGGGGTGGAGCCCGGTTTGGCTGCCTGAGTTGACTCGGTATGCGCGGGCGCGAGGCGTCGAAGTACTGGTTTGGTTTCACTGGACGAATCTCGAATCGCAGGCGCAGCGGGACGAGTGGCTGCCGAAGCTTGTTGCCTGGGGCATCAAGGGCGTGAAGGTGGACTTCATGGAGTCCGACACGCAGGGGCGCTATCGATGGTATGACGCGATCCTGGCCGACACGGCGAAGTACCGGTTGATGATCAACTTCCATGGTTCGACTGTGCCGCACGGGCTGGCGCGGACCTGGCCGCATCTGATGACGATGGAGGGCGTCCGCGGCGAGGAGAACGGGCTCAATGCGACCCGCAACACGATTCTGCCGTTCACCCGGAACGTGATCGGCTCGATGGACTACACGCCGACGCGGTTCGCGACGCCGTCCAACCCGAAGCCGCAGACGACCAACGCGCACGAGCTTGCGTTGCCGGTCGTCTATGAGTCCGGGTGGACGCATATCGTGAGCTCGCCTGAGGAGCTTGCTTCTCAGCCGGAAGGTTCCCGGTTCCTGACGCAATTGCCGACCAGTTGGGATGAGACGCGGCTGATCGCGGGGGCGCCGGGGTCGGAGGCTGTGATCGCTCGGCGGAGTGGGGCGCGCTGGTTCGTTGGTGGGATTCGGTCGGGCGGGGCAGGGACGGTCGCGGTACCGCTGTCGTTCCTCGGTGGGTCCGGGCGGTGGCTGGTCGAGGTCGTCTCGGATAGCGGGAGCACGCTGTCTCGGACCTCTTCTGTGCGTCGGGCTTCGGAGCAGCTTGCGATCGGGGTTGCCGAGCGCGGTGGGTTCGCCTTGCAGGCTTGCCCTTACACGGCTGGGCTGACCACCTGCGACAAGCCGTATCGGCAGGCTCCTGGCACGACGGTTCTGGTGGACGCGTCGTCGACGGAGGTCGCGCCGGGTGGGACCGTGCAGGTGCAGGGGATCTTCGTGGCGCGGACTGGTGGTCCGGTACGGGATCTGGTTGTGGCGCCGGAGGTACCGGCTGGTTGGACGCTGGTCTCGAGGAGTCCGGTGCGGAAGAACCGGCTCGACGATGGCGAGAGTGTGAGTGGTAGCTGGACGCTGAGGCTCGGTCCCGCTGGCGCTCGGGGAGATGTCGAGCTGGTTGTCGCGGGCAACTACACGGCTCCCGACGGGCGGCGGATCCACTCGGCCGGGGCGGTGGCGATCTTCGCGGAGCCGCTGCCGCCGCGGGGTTCGACGTACGTGAGTGATCTGCCGTGGACGAACGAGACGAACGGCTACGGACGCCCGCAACAGCGCGATCACAGCCACGGCGGCGACAACCCACCCGGCACACTGTCGATCGCCGGCCAGACGTTTGCGAAGGGCGTCGGCTCCCATGCCGCCAGCTCGCTGACCACCTGGCTAGGCGGCGCCTGCACTCGCTTCGTCGCCGACGTCGGAGTCGACGACGGCACTACTACCGGCGAAGGCTCAGTCACCTTCGTAGTCGTCGGTGACGGCCGCACGCTCGCTAGCACCCCGGTCATCCGCGCGGGCGATTCTGCCACTCATCTCGACCTGGACGTCACCGGCATCAAACGGTTGACCCTGGCAACCACAGACGGCGCCGACGGAAAGAACAGCGACCACGCCGACTGGGGCGGCACCGCCCTCACCTGCGCACCCTGACCCGGAACCTCAGCCGTGGGCTGCGCGGACGAGGTTCTTTCCGAGAGTGTGGATTGCTTCCCGCAGTTCGGGTGGGTTCACGACCTGGAAGCGCGCCTGGATGGAAGCGATCCGGTAGGCGTACCACTCCGGCTCATCGGTGCTGCCGATGAGCCGGGTGTGGGTGGCGTCGACCTCCTCCAACCGCCCGAGATTACGAGCGATCCAGTGCTCGACGTCCGCGATCGGCGCCTCGATCAGTACCTCGACCTGGTACTTCCAGCCCTCGGAGAAGTGCTCCAGAATGGTCCGCACCGGGTCGAGGTCCTCGGGTGGAATGAACGTGTCCGGCAGTACGTCGATCGTGGTGATCCGGTCGACCCGCAGTACGCGGCGGGCGTCCTTGGTGTGGGACCAGCAGAGCAGATACCACCGACCGTGCCTGATCGAGATCGCCCACGGATCGACCTCCATGACGAGATCCTCGTCCCGGCGATAGCCGATCCGCAGCCGGTGCCGGTTGACGCAGGCCTGCACCAGTTCGGCCGTGATCTCCGGGTCGGGGTAGCTGCTGTCGGCGTTCGGATGCGGCGTGATCAGCCGGCGGATCGCCTCGGCCGGCTCGGCCACCGACGTCGGCAGCACCCGGATGATCTTGTCGAGCGCGCTCCCCGCGGGATCAGTGGGATCGGCCGCCCGGTGATGCCCTTCGAGCGCCGCCATCATCAGCCCGAGCGCCTCCGCCGTGGAGAACATCAGCGGCGGCAGACGAAACCCCCGGCCGACGCGATACCCGCCGTACCGGCCCGGGGTGGACTCGATCGGGAGACCCACCTCGCGCAGGATCCCGACGTACCGGCGGGCGGCGCGGTCGGTGACGCCGAGCCGCTCCCCCAGGCGCTCGCCGGTGATGCCCGGGCTGTTCTGGATCAACTCGAGCGCCAGCAGTGCCTTGGCGGTCGGGCTCGTTTGGTCCACCAGCACAGTTAACCCGCATTCCCGGAAGTGGATCGTCCGCGATCGATACTAGTCTGTCCCGGCATGGAGCCGCTTGATCCCGATTCGTTGTCGTACCGGCCGGCGAACGAAGCCTCGTGGGAAGACCTGCAGACTGTCTTCGGGACCAGCGACGCTGGGCAGTGCCATTGCCAGCGGTTCAAGACCACGGGTTGGATGTGGACCACGACCACCGAGCCGGAACGCGCCGCCGCCTTGCGCGAGCAGACCAACTGCGGCGAGCCCGGCGCGCGTAGTACGAGCGGGATTGTTGCGTACCTCGAGGACGAGGTACCGGTCGGCTGGTGCGCGATCGAGCCGCGTACGGCGTACCCGCGGTACTTCGGGCGGACGCCGGTTCCGTGGGCCGGTCGGACCGAGGACAAGGAAGACGACTCCATCTGGGTCGTGTCGTGCCTCGTGACCCGGCTGGGCTACCGGCGGCGCGGGGTTTCGTACGGGCTGGCCGCGGCGTCGATCGACTTCGCCCGCGAGCGTGGCGCGAAGGCGCTGGAGGCGTACCCGATGATGACGCAGGCCGGCAAGGACGTCACCTGGGGTGAACTGCATGTCGGCAGCTACAGCATCTTCGAGGAGGCCGGGTTCGTAGAGGTCAGCCATCCGACGCTGCGGCGTTATGTGCTGCGGATCGACTTCTAGAACGGCCGTTTCGGCTGGGGCGGCGCGTCGGGTTTCAGGAGGGCAGTTTCGGCTGCTTCGGGTCGACTTCTAGAAGGGGAGTTTCGGTTGCGGCGGGGCGTGGGTCGGGTCGACGCCGTCGAACAGACTGCTGACGGATTCGCCCTCGTGGATGCGCTTGATCGCCTCGGCGAACAGCCCCGAGACCGAGCTGACCTGAAGCTCGGGGAAGCCATCCGGTCGCGGCACGGTGTCAGTACTGATCACCTCGGTGATCGACGGATGCGACCGCAGCCGCTCGACCGCCTTCCCGGCGAACAGCCCGTGCGTAGTCGCGACTGCCGCCTGAGTACAGCCAAGATCCTTCAACCGATCGAGCAGTTCGATGATCGACCCACCGGTCGCGATCTCATCGTCCAGCACGATCGCCTTCTTACCGGCCACATCACCCACGATCGCGTCGATCACCACCCGATCATCAGCCAGCCGCTGCTTGCTCCCCGCCGCCACCGGCAACCCGAGCAACCGCGCGAACTGCGTCGCCGTCTTGGCGTTCCCGAGATCCGGGCTGACCACGACGGTGTTGGTCAGATCAGTCCCGCGGAAGTGCTCAGCCAGTACGCCGATCGCGGTCAGGTGATCGACCGGCACCGAGAAGAACCCGTGCACCTGAGGCGCGTGCAACGCCATCGTCAGCACCCGGTCCACCCCGGCCGCGACCAGCAGATCCGCAACCAGCCTCGCGCCGATGGAAATCCTGGACGCGTCCTTCTTGTCCGACCTCGCGTACGCGTAGTGCGGCATCACCGCCGTGATCTGAGCCGCCGAAGCACCCCTGGCGGCATCGATCATCAGCAGAAGCTCCATCAGGTGCTCCTGCGTCGGCGGAACCAGCGGCTGAACGATGTAGACATCCCGCTGCCGGCAGTTCACCTGCAACTGGACCTGTAAGCAGTCATTGCTGAACCGATGGATCTCCACCGGCGACAACTCCACACCGAGATCGGTACAGATCTGCTCGGCAAGACTGGAATGGGCACTTCCGCTGAACACGACGATCTCTCGCACGGCTCTCCCCGAACGCTGTGACCCCGACGTGGGCAGCTTATCTTGGGGTGTTTCGGCGGGGGTGGTTGCGTACCCCCAGGGGTGGTTCTGCGTGCGGGCGGCTCGTACCCCCCGGCGAACTCTCGGTACGGGTGACTTCACTGAACGAGTCACGTACGCGGGCTCCGGCGTGTGTGAATCACCAGGTTCGCGGCGTTAGGACGCACCCGCGCCGACGCGATCGCGTGCGTCAGCGGTTCCGCAACCCAAGCGCACCGATCAGAGAACGGACCGCGTCCTCGGCGAACACCTCGTGGCCATCGGGTGTGGTCTCGATCTGCCGCGCGGTAGGCAACAGCCCGGTGTCCGTCCTGAAGGGCGGCAGGTCCAGGGGCGATTCGGGGCAGCCACCTGCGCCGGCCCCGGCCTCTGTCACCCGCCCTAGCCGCCTTCCCCAGCCGCCCGCCGTACTCCGCACGGAGTACGGCGAAGTGTCTGCCGGGGCCAGACGCGTCAACCTCGCCGGCTTGACAGCGTGATCGCCATGACTTCTCAACTACGGGCGCCCGACCACTCCGGTGCCGATACCAGACCGAAGAGATCACGGACCAAGACCGTGGTGCCGTGGCTGATGCTGGCTGTGTGGACCGGGCTGGTGGTCGCCGGCTTCTCACTCGCCGGCAAACTCGACTCGGTGACCCGCGATGGCCAGGCCGACTACCTGCCGGCCAGCGCCCAGTCGACCAAGGTGCTCCAGGCCGAAGCCGAGCTGCCCGGGGGTGAGAACGGCCTGCTCGTGGTCGTGTACGAACGACCCGACGGCCTCCAACCGGGCGATCGGGAGGCGGTCGTACGCGGCCACACTGAGCTGGCGAAGCGATTCGGCAACGACCCCGCCACACCGCCCGAGATCATCGACTCCGCCGACGGCACCGCCCTGATGTACGCGCTTCCGCTCGACCGAGAGGCGATCGACGAGGAGGCCCGCGCCACCGCCGAGGCGCGTGACCTTCTCGCCGACCGGCCGAACGGTCTGAACGCCTATGTCACCGGTCCGACCGCGCTAGGGGCCGACATGGACGAGGTCTTCGATGCCGTCGACGCCACGTTGATGCTCGCTACTGCCGTAGTGGTGGCGATCCTGCTGATCCTGACGTACCGCAGTCCGCTGCTGTGGCTGGTCCCGCTCACGGCAGTCGGGGTCGCGGCGATCATGTCGATGGGTGTTGTCTACGCACTCACCCAGATCTTCGACTTCACCGTGACGAGCATGAGCTCGGCGCTGCTGATCGTCCTGGTCTTCGGCGCGGGCACCGACTACGCCTTGCTTCTCGTGTCTCGCTACCGCGAGGAGCTGCACAACCACGAGCGGCCGATCGACGCGATGCTGGCGGCGCTGCGTGGGGCCGGCCCGGCAATCCTCGCTTCGGCGGCGACGGTGGTAGCCGGCCTGTTGTGCCTGTTGGCCGCGGATCTCAACAGCACCAGCGGTCTCGGCCCGGTGGGTGCGGCGGGCATCGGGTCCACGCTGCTCGTCATGTTGACGCTTTTCCCGGCCCTGCTGGTGGTGCTCGGGCGCCGGGTCTTTTGGCCGTTCGTGCCGCGACTCGGGGTTGAGACACACGCATCTGGTTCTCGGTGGGCGCGGCTTGGCGAGCTGGTTGCGCGCCGCCGCGTCGTCAGCTGGGCGGTGCCGCTGGTGATCCTGGGCGGTCTCGCGCTGGGCACAGTGGGTGCCAGCGGCTCGCTTCCGCAGCTGGACCAGTTCGCCCGTTCGACACCGGAGTCGGTGGCCGGGGCGAAGCTGATCGAGGCGCGCTACCCCGACCAGAGCGGTCAGCCGCTCACCGTGATGAGTCGGCCGGACCAGAGCCGCGAGGTCCTGGCCGCCGTCGAAAGTACCCGGGGGGTTGCCGAAGCCGAGATCGGCCGGACCAGTGACGACTGGGTGGAGATCTCCGTGATCCCGGTCGACTCGCCAGAAAGCGCGGGTGAGACGGCAACGATCAAGCGGCTGCGTGAGCACGTGCACGAGGTCGCCGGCGAGGCCGTGCTGGTCGGTGGGCCGAGTGCCGAAAGGCTTGACGAGGCCGAGACCAACAAGAGCGACCGCAATCTGGTGATGCCGCTGATCCTGCTGGTGGTGCTCGCCATCCTCGGCCTACTGCTGCGGGCGATCGTGGCTCCGCTGGTATTGGTCGCCACCGTCGTGGTGTCGTTCTTCGGAGCCCTCGGACTGTGCAACCTGTTGTTCGAACAGGTGCTCGGTTTCGCCGGATTGGAGCCGTCGGTGCCTCTGATCGGGTTCCTTTTCCTGGTCGCACTCGGGGTCGACTACAACATCTTCTTGATGACCCGGGTACGTGAGGAAGCCGCCCGGCACGGCACTGTCGAGGGCACGAAGCGTGGCCTCGCGGTGACCGGTGGCGTGATCACCTCGGCCGGCGTCGTGCTCGCGGCGACGTTCGCGGTGCTCGCCACGCTGCCGCTCGTCATGCTCGTCGAGATTGGGATACTGGTCGCCGTCGGCGTGCTCATCGACACCTTGCTGGTGCGGTCCATCGTGGTTCCCGCCCTGACGATGTCGCTGGGTTCGCGGATCTGGTGGCCCAGCAAGCTCTGGCGCACGGGATAGGACTGTGTCGATGACCCTGTCGATGACACTGTGGGAACGATGATGGCGCTCCGTCCGTCAGTAGCCGATCGGCTGCTGGCGGCGGCGGCGTTCGTGCTCGGCGTCGTCGTCGCCATCACGCTCCAGGCGGTTGATTTCGACGGCGAGCGAAGCGTGGATCTGTGGGCGATCGGCCTCCTGGGCGCGATGTCGGCACCGTTGCTGGCCCGCCGGCGCCGGCCGATCCTCGTCGTCCTCGCGGTCCTCGCCGTGTCGACGCCGTACCACATCCTCGACTATCCCCATGAGGCCACGATGCCGGCCTCACTTGTGGCGGCGTTCACGGCGGCGCGCTACAGCGCGCCACCGCGGCGGGCCGCCGCCGTCCTGCTGGCGGTGGCCGCGGTGACCGTGCCGGTCCTCGCCGACGAGGCGTCGGGGGCACCTGACGATGCTTTCCTCGGCGTCGGCTGGCTGTTCATGGCCTTCTTTGCCGGGCTGGCGGTCCGCTTCCATGAAAACTGGAAGGCCGCCGTCACCGCGCGGGTCGAGCAGGAGCGTGCCGACGAGGTCGAGCGGCGGGTCGCCGAGGAGCGGGTCCTGATCGCTGCCGAGCTGCACGACGTCCTAGCGCACGGCCTCGCGGTCGCGAACGTCCAGGCGTCCGTCGCTGCGCACCTGATCGACCAGCTGCCGAGGCGCGGGGATGCGTCGCTGCAGGAGCTGTCCAGCACGCTGCACAACCTGTCGGACACGAGCCGGGCCACACTCCGTGAGCTGCGTGCCGTTCTGGACGTGCTGCATGGTGGCGATGCCGAGCCAACCGAGCCGGCGCCCCACCTCGGCGAGCTGCAGCGTCTGGTGGAGATGGCCGAGGCGGCTGATGTCCGGGTCGACCTGGAGGCTGACGGGCTCCCGGACGAGTTACCGTCGACGGTGTCCGTCGTGGCCTATCGGATCATCCAGGAGTCGCTCACCAATGTCATTCGACACTCGACGGCCAAGCACGCGACCGTCCGACTCGACCAGAACGGCCACCGGCTGCGGATCGCGGTCATCGATCGCGGGCCCGCGCGAGCAACCGTGACACCGGCCGGCTTCGGGATCGCCGGAATGACAGGGCGAGCACAGGCCGTCGGCGGCGAACTGTCCGCCGGCCCGGGCAAGTCCGGAGGATTCGAAGTACGGGCCAGCCTGCCGCTGCCGGAGATCTGGCGGGTGCCGTCGTGATCCGGGTCCTGCTCGCCGACGACCAGACCCTGGTGCGCGGCGCGTTCGCGCTGCTGGTCAACTCCGCTGACGACATGGAGGTCGTCGGAGAGGCCGGCACCGGCGACGAGGCGGTGACGCTGACCCGGGACC
Source organism: Kribbella sancticallisti (assembly GCF_039530625.1). Lineage (NCBI taxonomy): Bacteria > Bacillati > Actinomycetota > Actinomycetes > Propionibacteriales > Kribbellaceae > Kribbella > Kribbella sancticallisti. Next base: position 50,451 of record NZ_BAAAOS010000055.1, read on the forward strand.
TGCGCCCCGACGTCGTCTTGATGGACATCAGGATGCCGAGCACCGACGGCATCGAGGCGACCCGGCAGATCATCGCTGACGATGGATCGAGCCGCAGCAAAGTGCTGGTCCTGACCACGTTCGAGACAGACACCAACGTACTGCGCGGCCTTCGCGCGGGGGCGTGTGGATTCCTGCCCAAGGACACCCGTCCGGACGCGCTGCTGGACGCCATCCGCACCGTCGCGGCGGGGGAGGCGCTGCTGTCGCCCGGCGCGACCAGGGCGGTCATCACCCGTGCGATGAGTCGCCCGGACGCCCCTACGCCTGAGCGGCTGGCCAGCCTGACGGCGCGCGAACGCCAGGTGCTTCGGCTGGTCGCCGCCGGCCGAAGCAACCAGGAGATCGCGGACGAACTGGTCGTCAGCCCGCTGACCGCCAAGACTCACGTGGCCCGCATCCTGGCGAAGTTGGGCGCTCGCGACCGGGTCCATCTCGTGATCGCCGCGTACGAAGCCGGGCTCCCCTAGGTGTGATGTCCAGCCAGGTTGTCCAGCCGGGTGATGGTGAGGTCTTGCCGATCGCGCTGTGAGGCGGGTGGTGGTTGTAGACCTCTGGAGGCCGTGGTAAGAGCGTGGTGCACTGTTGCCCGGCTGGACCCGACAGCTTCAGCGATCGCCCGGATCGACAGGCCGCCGGTTTTCAGGTGCCGGGCGGTGAAGCACCTGAGCGGGCACCCACCATCCGGGGTTACTCGCCGTAGAGTTCGTCGAAGTCTAAGGCGGCCCAGCGGAAGTACACGGGGGCTTCGAAGGTGCCGGGGAGTTTGCCAAGGCCTTTGATGATTGTGGAGGTTCCCGTGGCGTGGCTGACGGCGTACAGGTAGGCGGACTTGGTGTCCTTGTCGATGCCGGCCAGGAGCGTGCTCTGGGTGCCGCATCTCTCGGCGATCAGGGTCTCGAAGCCCTGCCAGGTGCTGCTGCGGACCTGCTTGACCACTGGCTTCATCGGGGCCGTCGTGGGGATGTGGATGGTGTAGAGCGCGCCGCCTCTGGTGGTCGCCAGGAACGTGTCGTACGTGCGTGTCTTGCTGATCAGGGTCATCGTCTTCACCGCGGCGAAGCCTGGCGCGGACGCCATGTTCCGCCAGACGCCCTGGGGATCGCGGGTCCAGCGGAACAACACGCCGTCGTTGCGCAGGCCGTACTCGTGGGTGCGGCTGAAGTTGTCGTTCTGGGGCGCGTAGCGGGATTCCGCCAGGTAGACGAAGGAGTCCCAGCCGCCGCCGATGCGTCGATGGGAGACCGACGTGGGTTCGAGGCTGTCGTACGTGGTGCGGTACAGCGCCGAGCCGATCACCGCATAGCCGAACACTCGGAGTCCGCTGGGCATCGGTTCTTGGACCATGGTGGTGGTGAGCCGCGGCTGGCCGTCGGGGTACAGGTCGCGGATCACGGCGCCGACGCCCTCGTTCGTGGGTGGCGACGTTGCGACGAGGCCCTGCATCTGATGGTCACCCGAAGCCGACACGGATCCCAAGGACATCCGGCACGTCGCCGACGCAGCGCTCGGCGCGGACGCCGTACCGGGTGCGGAGGCTGCGGTTGACTTGCCGATTGCCGTTCCAGGGAGCAGGCCCGCCGTGAGCACGGCCGCACCCAGTAGACCCATCGCTCTCGAGCTTGTCCTCATGGCAACCCACCCCTTGGTTACCAAGTTCGATGCACTCGGTGGGGCGAAAGTTGTCGAATCAGCGCAGCAGCCGAGCGACCGTCTCCGCGGCCTGGCGGCAGTCGGCGGTGGAGGCGTCCAGGTGGGTGACCAGGCGGAGTTGGGTGGCGCCGACGCCGCCGATCAGAACGCCCTCGGCCTTCGCGCCGGCAATGACCTCGGCGACGGACTTGCCGACGCCGGAGAGGTCGGCGACGACGATGTTGGTCTCCACCTGATCCGGCTTCACCGAGCCGGGAGCAGCATCGGCCAGGATCTCGGCGATCAGCCGAGCGTGGGCGTGGTCCTCGGCAAGGCGTTCGACGTTGTGCTCGAGGGCGTACAGCCCAGCCGCAGCCAGTACTCCGGCCTGCCGCCACCCCGCGCCCAGGCGCTTCCGCCAGACTCGGGCCTCCTGGATCAACCCGGCCGACCCCACAAGCACCGAGCCGATCGGAGCCCCCAGGCCCTTCGACAGGCAGACGCTCGCCGCCGCGGCTCTCGAGGCATAAGCCGACACCGGTACTCCGGACGCCACCGACGCGTTCCACAGCCGAGCCCCGTCGAGGTGGAGCGGCAGGCCGAGTACGTCCAGCTCGTCGGCCAGGGCGTCGTACCCGGTCTGGATCGTGCCGCCGCCGAAGTTGTGCGTGTTCTCGACGGAGACGGCGGCCGTCGTCACGAAGTACGGGCCGAGGTCGGGGGCGACCAGGGCGCGGATCTGGTCGAGGTCGATCTGGCCGCCCGGGGCGCTCCACGTGCGGGTGGTGATGCCGCTGATCGCCGCGTGCGCGCCGAGCTCGGCCCGGGCGACGTGGGCGCCGGCCTCGCAGAGGACCTCGGTGCCGGGGGCTGCCAGGGCACGGACGCCGAGGATGTTGGCGAGCGAACCGGAGACGGTGAACAGGCCCGCTTCGTGGCCGAGCAGGCCGGCGACCGTCTGCTCGAGCTCGGTGACAGTGGGGTCCTCGGCGTAGACGTCATCGCCGGTGGGGGCGCTGGTCATCGCGGCCAGCATGCCCGGGGACGGGCGAGTCACCGTGTCAGAGCGTAGGTCGATCATGCCTTGGCGCCGCGCAGCCGTTCGGCTACCAGGAAGGCGAGTTCCAGCGACTGGTGGCGGTTGAGCCTCGGGTCGCAGGCGGTCTCGTAGCGGTTGACCAGGTCCTCGGCTACGAGGGCCTCCCCGCCGCCCAGGCACTCGGTGACGTCGTCGCCGGTGAGTTCGATGTGCATGCCGCCCGGCCACGTACCGATCTGCTCGTGCGCGTCGAAGAAGCCCTGGACCTCGTTGATCACGTCGTCGAAGTTGCGGGTCTTGTAACCGTTCGGCGTCTCGTAGGTGTTGCCGTGCATCGGGTCGCACACCCACGCGATCGGCGAGCCGTGGTCGCGGACCGCCTCCAGCAGCGGCGGCAGGCCGTCGCGGATCTTGCCCGCGCCCATCCGGGTGATGAAGGTCAGCCGGCCCTCGATGCCCTTCGGGTTCAGCTTGTCGATCAGGGCCCGGATGTACTCCGGGGTGGTGGTCGGGCCGATCTTGACGCCCAGCGGGTTGCTCAGCGAGGCCAGGAACTCGACGTGCGCGCCGTCCAGCCGCCGGGTCCGCTCGCCCACCCAGAGCAGGTGGCCGGACACGTCGTACGGCTGCTCGGTGCGGGAGTCGATCCGGGTCAGCGCGTGCTCGTACTCCAGGATCAGCGCCTCGTGCGACGCGTAGAAATCGACGGTCTTGAACTCGTCGTGGATGGCTCCGCAGGCCCGCATGAAGGCGAGCGCGCGCTCGATCTCGGAGGCGAGCTGCTCGTATTTCTGCCCGACCGGCGAGGACCGCACGAAGTCGGTGTTCCAGGCGTGCACCTGGTGCAGGTCGGCGTACCCACCGGTGGTGAACGCGCGGGTCAGGTTCAGCGTGGCGGCGGCCGCGTTGTAGACGCCGCGCAGCCGCTGCGGGTCCGGGATCCGCGACTCCTCGGTGAACTCCAGGCCGTTGACGGCGTCACCCCGGTACGACGGCAGCGTGACGCCGTCGCGGGTCTCCTCACCGCTGCTGCGGGGCTTCGCGTACTGACCGGCGATCCGGCCCACCTTCACCACGGGCACGCTCGCCGCGTACTGCAGCACCACGGCCATCTGCAGCAGCACCCGGAGCTTGGCCCGGATGTTCTCGGCGGTCACCCCGTCGAAGGTCTCGGCGCAGTCACCACCCTGCAGCAGGAACGCCTCGCCCCGGGCGACGGCGCCGATCTTCGTGGTCAGGTCGTCGCACTCACCGGCGAATACCAGCGGCGGCATCTTCCGGAGCTGCCCGATGACCTGCTCCAACGCACCCTGGTCCGGCCACTCCGGCTGCTGCAGCGGCTTCAGCCCCCGCAACTCCTCGAGAGTAGGAACTCCGGGCACTTCCCCCGCACTCAACGTCGCAAATTGCATACCCCAACCCTATTCCAGCCACCCCGCCCCTCGCCCACCCGTCTCACAGACCCGGTACGCCGGTCCGCGCGCACGTGGTCCCCCGCTCCACCCACACCTGATCCCCCGCTCCACCCACGCCCGGTCCGCCGCTCCACCCACGCCCGGTCCGCCGCTCCACCCACGCCCGGTCCGCCGCTCCACCGGCACCTGGTCCGCCACTCCACCCGCAACCGGCTCGCCACTCCACCCGCACCTGGTCCCCGCTCCACCCACGCCTGGTCCGCCGCTTCGCCCGCACCTGGTCCGCCACTCCACCCGCAACCGGCTCGCCACTCCACCCACGCCTGGTCCGCTTCTCCACCCGCACCCGGCTCGCCACTCCACCCGCGCCTGGTTGGCCGCTCTGCCCGCACCTAGTTCGCGCATTCCCGCCCCCGATCCCCCCGCCGGTTGCCTCGGCCCCCTCTGGCGTGATTTGGGGAGGATCGCACCCCGTAATAGGGGCGAAATCCTCCCCAATCTGTAGGAGGTGGCACGGCTGGGGCCGCGCCGGGCGGGCCCGGGGGGGTTGGCACGGGCAGGCGCGGGTTTGCGCGGGGCGGGCGCGGGGTTGTTGTGCGGGAGCAGGTGGCCGGTTGTGCGCGGGGTATGCCCGGGGCAGGCGCAGAGGTTGTCCGCGGGGTTTGCGCGGGGCGGGCGCGTGGTTGTTGTGCGGAGCAGGCGGCCGGTTGTGCGCGGGGCAGGCGCTGGGTTTTGCGCGGGGCAGGCGCGGGGCTGTTGTGCGCAGCAGGCGGCCGGTTGTCCGCAGAGCAGGCACAGGTTGTCCGCGGAGCAGGCACAGGTTGTCCGCTGGGCACGCACGGGAGTTGTTGTGCGGAGCAGGCGCCCGGTTGTGCGCAGGCGCAGAGGTTGTGCGCGGAGCAGGCGCAGAGGTTGTCCGCTGGGTACGCGCGGGGGTTGTTGTGCGGAGCGGGCGCGCCGGTTGTGCGCGGGGTTTTGCGCGGGCAGGCGCGCGGTTGGCGCGGGGAGGCGTGGAGGTTGTGCGTGGGGTGGGCGTGGAGGTTGTGCGCGGGGTGAGCGGGGTTTTGCACAGGAGGGGATGACGGGCTGGGAGGTGGGTGGAGTACGGGCATCTTCTCTGGTGTGGGAGACGGCGGGGTGGTCTGGGAGGGGATGTGGTGGAGGGCGCCGGTGAAAGGGAGGCGGGTGCGGGGGTGGCGGGGGTTGGTGACGAGGAGGTGCGGTTGTTTGTGGAGTTGCGGGGGCGGCAGGAGGGGGCGTTCAGTCGGGCTCAGGCGGTGGAGCATGGGATTACTGACAAGGCCCTCACTCGAAGGCGTCGAGCTCGGCAGATCCAGCGGGTGTACTCCGGGGTCTATGTGGACTTCACCGGGCCGGTTCCGTGGGAGTCGCGGGTGTGGGCGGCGTGGCTCGCCTGCGGTCCGGATGCGGCTTTGACCGGCGTCACGGCGCTGCGGCGATTTGGTCTCGACGGCGACTGGGTCGATGACGAGATCCACGTCGCCGTGCCGCACTCGCGCCGGGTGGATCCTCGGCCGGGAATCACGGTGAGTCGGTACCGCGATCTGCCCGCTCGGGTGCAGGAGGTCCGTCAACCGCCGTGTGTGCGCCTGGAGGTCGCCCTGTTGGTGGTGGCGAGTGCGGCGCCCACGATCGTCCGGCAGGCGGCGATCCTGCTGGACAGCTGCCGGCAGCGGCGGACGACACCCGAACGGCTGCTCGCCGAGTTGGAATCGCTGCCTCGTCTGCCTCGGCGTCGGGTACTACGCCAGGTTCTGCTGGACGCCGCGGATGGAGTCCAGTCGTTTCTGGAGCAGGTCTACCTCCGCCGGGTGGAGCGGGTGCACGGCATACCGGGTGGTCAGCGGCAGGTCCGGGCCGAGTCCGGTGGTCGTGGAGATGCGTCAGCGAGGTTGGTCTACCGCGACGTCGAGTACGCGCAGTACGGGGTTGTCGTCGAGCTCGACGGGCAAGCGGGGCATGCTGATGCGCTGTCTCGGTGGCGCGACATGAGTCGGGACAACGCGGCGGCGGTGGAGGACAAGGTGACGTTGCGGTTCGGCTATCAGTTGGTGAGCCAGCCGTGTACGACGGCCGCCCAGGTCAGCGCCGTACTCCGACGCCGCGGCTGGTCCGGCGCGACCCGCCCCTGCTCCCCCACCTGCCCGCTCCCCTAACGAGCGCGAGTCTGGGGAGGTTTTCAGGCCGATCCAGGGGTCAATTCCACCCCAAACAGCTCAGGGGTGACGAGCCAGCACCCGGTTCAAGTGAGGGAGAGGGAATCCGGCTCGGGCCTGGGAGCGAGCACGCAGCTCAGGGGTGGGGGAACACCCAGCTCAGGCGTGAGGGGAGCAAGCACCAGGCTCAGGCGTGAGGAAACACCCGGCTCAGGCGTGAGGAGCAAGCACCCGGCTCGGGCGATGAGGGAGCGAGCACGCAGCTCGGGGGTGAGGGGAACACCCGGCACAGGCGCGAGGGAGCAAGCACCAGGCTCAGGCGTGAGGGAACGGCTCGGGTGGGGTGATGCAGCGCCTGCCTGGTTCAGCTGAGGGAGCTGGCGTCGGGTGGGACGTCTACGGCGTTGGACTGGAGGACCGTCAACGGGATGGTGTCGAGGGAGCGCTCGTGGGTGGCGGCGAGCACGATCGGGGCGGCGGCGCCGGCGTGGTACGCCTGGAGCCAGCGGGCCGCGACGACGCACCAGCGGTCACCAGGGCGCAGACCCGTGAAGTGGAACTCCGGCCGCGGAGTGACCAGGTCGTTGCCGACGGACTGCTGGTGGGCGAGGAACTCGGGCGTCATCACCGCGCAGACCGTGTGGCTGCCGAGATCCTCGGGGCCGGTCGTGCAGCAGCCGTCGCGGAAGAAGCCGGTCATCGGGTCGGTGCCGCACTCCTCGAGCGGCCCGCCGAGTACGTTGAGGTCGGTCTCCAACGAACTCAGGAGGCCTTCGTGTCGCCGAGGCGCGGCTTGATGTGGTCGTCGATGGACTCGCCGGCCTTGAGCAGGTCCTTGGCCTTCTCGGCGTACATGTCGACGTACTCCTGGCCGGACAGTTCCATCAGCGCGTACATGATCTCGTCGGTCACCGAGCGGAGTACGAACCGGTCGCGCTCCATCCCCTCGTACCGGGAGAAGTCCAGCGGCTTGCCGATCGCCACGCCGGGGCGGACCAGCCGCGGCAGCCGGCGGCCGGGCTCCTTGACCAGCCACTTCGGCATCACCGTGCCGGGCGGGTTGAGCTTCTCGGTGTCGATCATCGCGACCGGGATCACCGGCACGCCGGCCACGATCGCCATCCGGGCGACGCCGGTCTTGCCCTTGTAGAGCCGCCCGTCGGGTGAGCGGGTGCCCTCGGGGTAGATCCCGAACAGCTCGCCCTTCTCCAGGATCTCCAGCCCGGTGTTCAGCGCGGCCAGCGAGGCGCGCCCGCCGGACCGGTCGATCGGGATCTGGCCGATCGAGCGGAAGAAGGTCGCCATCACGCGTCCCTTCAGCCCGGGCGCGGTGAAGTACTCCGACTTGGCCGGGAAGACGATCTGCCGGGGCACCGCGACCGGCAGGAACACCGAGTCGCTGAACGCCAGGTGATTGCTCACCAGCAGCGCCGGGCCCGTGGCCGGGATGTTTTCCAGTCCCGTCACCTTCGGACGGAAGAACAGCTTCGCAATCGGTCCGACGAGGAACCGCCTGAGGAACAGGTACAGCAACGCCTTCACCTCCGCCATTCGGCCGACACCAAGTCTCCTGCACCACGCTTGGGCGTGCCAGGCCCCGGTGTGTTTCAGGCAGGCGGCGGAGAGGGTGCGTCCACCGTCGGTGCAGGAGACTACGTTCCACTGTCCTCCTCCAGCAACGTCACCGCCAGGAATACGCAGGTAGCACTCTGTGTTGGCACCTGGTTGCAGACTGGGTGCGACATCGGTCACGAGACCCGAAAGACACCCGAGCCGGGGTGGGCCAGCCGCCTCCCGGCTGCGACCATTGCGTTTCATAGGCGTGTCAGGACCACCGGAACACCTCGAGGAGCATCCCCGTGCCAGTGCAAGCTCATGCGGAAGAGTTCCGCAGTCCGGGATCCGGCGCGAACGCCGCCACCGGGATCCTGCTGAGCCACGGTTTCACCGGATCGCCGAAGTCGATGCGCCCGTTCGGCGAGCACCTGGCCGCCGAGGGGTACGGCGTCGCGGTACCGCGGCTGCCCGGACACGGGACGCAGTGGCGGGAGATGAACAACACCCGCTGGCAGGACTGGTACGCCGTACTGGACAACGAGTTCGAGCGGCTCCGCAAGGAGCACGACCGGGTGTTCCTGGCCGGACTCTCGATGGGCGGCTGTCTCGTACTGCGCCTGGCCGAGCAGCGCGGCGAGGACGTCGCCGGGCTGATCCTGGTCAATCCGTCGGTCCGGACGGACGACAAGCGGCTGGTGGTCCTCCCGCTGCTGCAGCGGATGGTCCCGTCGTTCCCGGGGATCGCGAACGACATCAAGAAGCCCGGCATCGACGAGGGCGCGTACGACCGGATGCCGCTGCGGGCGTTGCACTCGCTGTCCCAGTTGTGGCAGGTGACCCGGGACGATCTGGCGAAGGTGACCCAGCCGGTGCTGTTGTTCCGCAGTACTGTCGATCACGTGGTGGAGCCGAGTTCGGGCCGGGCGATCCTGGCCTCGATCTCGTCCCGCGACGTCACCGAAACCCTGCTCGAGGACAGCTACCACGTGGCCACTCTGGACAACGACGCGCCCCGCATCTTCGCCGACACCACCGCCTTCATCGACCGGGTCGGCGCCCATGCGTGACAACGGCCTGACCGCCGCGGCGTACACCTCGATGGGCGGCATCGACCCACTGGTCGCCGAGCCCGTCCTCTCCGCCCTCGCCGAGGCCGGCATAGCCGCGTACTGCGGTCCGCCGGCCGAGCCGGATTCCAGCACGACCAGCCCCCCTGTCGCTGACGCGACCGGCACCACCGCAGCGCCGCCTACCGCGGCGGCAGCGGCCGGGGCGCAGGCTGAGTCTGCCGACGGCGCAGCCGAGGCCGGCGGGCCTCCCTCCATCACCGAGCCGAGCGGCGCCGAAGGCGACGCGACGGCGGACCCGAGCCCGGGGCGCACCGACGCGGAGGCGCCGGCTGCTGCGAAGGCGGACGCGACCGCTCCTGCCCACACGCCGATCAAGGCGGACCAGGTGGAGCCGGTGAATATTCCGGCTGGGTTCGAGGAGATTTTCGTTGATGCGGACTCCGAGGAGCGGGCTCGGGCGGTGATTGAGCGGAGTACGGAAGACGCCGAGTGGAAGTCGTTGGTGGAGCAGTTCAACGCGCCGTCGGCCGAGGGGCATGACGCGACTCCGGTGCCGCGGTGGCCCGCGAGTGAGGACGTGGACGAGAACTCCTACGAGCCGCTCATCGACGTACCGGCCGGGCTGGTCGTCGGCGACACCGACGAGGATCCGCCGGAGCCGCCGCCGGCGCGGCGTACGGACGACCCGCACGACCACTTCGTCCCGCCGGAGCCGCCGAAGGGCCCGCGGCTGGACTGGATCAGCCGGCTCGCGTGGCTCGGCCTGGTCGGCGGCCCGGCGCTGCTGATCCTGGCCGCGCTGCTCGACTTCGGCACCGGCCGGATCACCACGCTCGCGGTGGTCGGCTTCGTCGGCGGATTCCTCACCCTGGTGCTCCGGATGAAGGACCGCCTTCCACCAGATGACACACCTGACGATGGAGCGGTCGTCTGACGCTAAGCTGCGGATCGTCGGACAATCCGACGAGCCCAGGCGAGGGAGGCACCCCGTGCAGGTCACCGAGACGGTGGAGATCACCGGCCACCTGATGGACTCCGGGCTGTTGTCCCGGGTCCTCGACGACATCCGCGGGTACGGCGGTGAGTACACGCTGGACAAGTTCGACCTGGGCTACGACAAGGACGACCCGTCGACGGTCCGGATGACGGTCGGCGCCGAGGACGACGAAGCCCTGCAGCGGCTGCTGATGCGGATCCAGACCAAGGGCGCGAACCTGGTCAACCCCGGCACCCCGGAGATCTCCGAGGTGGTCCAGGACGGTGTCTTCCCCGACGGCTTCTACTCCACCACGAACCTGCCGACCAGTGTCCGGCTGAACGGTCACTGGGTCTCCGTGCGCAACCCGGAGATGGACTGCGGCCTGCTGGTCGAGGGCGACGACGTACGGACCATCCCGATGTCCGAGGTGAAGGCCGGGATGAAGATCATCTCCAGCGCCCAGGGCGTGAAGGTGACTCCGCCGATCGTCGCGAACACCGAGGAGTCGTTCGGCTTCATGGAGTCGGAGGTCTCGAGCGAGAAGCCGCAGCGGGTGCTGGTGAAGCAGGTCGCGGACGGCATGCGCGAGGCGAAGGCGAACGGCCTCAAGGTGCTCTGGGTCGGTGGCCCCGGCATCGTGCACACCGGCGCCGCTCCGGCCATGGTCGCGCTGGTCGAGGCGGGTTTCGTCGACGTCCTGTTCGCCGGCAACGCGCTCGCGACCCACGACATCGAATCGGCCCTCTACGGTACGTCGCTGGGCGTCGACCTGGCCCGCGGCCGCGGGGTGGAGCACGGCCACGAGCACCACATCCGGGCGATCAACACGATCCGCAAGGCCGGCTCGATCGCGAACGCCGTCGAACAGGGCGTGCTCACCTCCGGCGTGATGCACTCGCTGGTGAAGAACGGCAACACCTTCGTGCTGGTGGGATCCGTGCGCGACGACGGCCCGCTGCCCGACGTCTACACCGACGTTCTCGCCGGCCAGCGCGCGATGCGGGCCGAACTGACGGACGTCGGCTACTGCCTGATGGCGGCGACCATGCTCCACTCGGTTGCCACCGGCAACATCCTGCCCGCCTCGGTCCCGCTCACCTGCGTCGACATCAACCCGGCCACCGTGACCAAGCTGGCCGACCGCGGCTCGTCCCAGGCCCGCGGCATCGTCACCGACGTCGGCCTTTTCGTCGAACACCTCGCCCGCGAGCTCTCCCCCACCTACGCCGAGACCAAGTAACTCTCGCCGGGCTGAACTTGTCGGTGCCTTGGTCCAAGCTGGGGTCATGGCACTGAGAACGAAGACTCACTGGTTCGGCGTAGTGCTCAACTCGCCCGACCCGCAGAAGCTCGGCCGCTTCTACGAGCGGTTGCTCGGCTGGACCATCCACGCCGACGAGCCCGGCTGGGTGACCCTGGCCCCATCCAAAGACGCGGGGTACAACCTCGCCTTCCAGCGGGAGAAGTTGTACGAGCGCCCGGTCTGGCCGGCTGCGGAAGGTCAGCCGCAGATGCAACTCCATCTCGATCTGGAGGTGGACGATCTGGACGAGGCGGTGGCTCACGCGGTCGAGGCCGGCGCCGAACTGGCGGAGTACCAGCCGCAGAAGGACGTCCGCGTCATGCTCGACCCGGACGGGCACCCGTTCTGCCTGTACGTCGACTGACCCGTGTGGGGCGGGTTACGGCGGGGTCCCCGGGTGCAGGGCAGGATGTGGGTATGACGGAACTGGTGCACCTGGGTGTCGAGGCGGGCGTCGCGGTGATCACGTTGGACTCGCCGCACAACAAGAACGCGCTCTCCCAGCAGTTGACGAGTGAACTGCTCGCGCACCTGCAGGCGGCGGACGCGGACGACGCGGTACGGGTGATCGTGATCCGGTCGGCGCTGGACGTGTTCTGTTCCGGTGCCGATCTGTCCGAGGCGACGACTGTTGGCATGGGCGTGGGCGCCCAGCGGATGGTGGACGTGCAGCGGGCGATCGTGGCGAACTCCAAGCCGGTGGTGGCTCGGGTCGCCGGGCCTGTTCGCGCGGGCGGGATCGGGATGGTCGCGGCCGCGGATATCGCCGTGGCCGGTGAGAGTTCCACCTTCGCGCTGACCGAAGTACGGCTCGGGCTCGCGGCCGCGACGATCTCCCTCACGGTGATCCCGCGGCTCACCGATCGAGCCGCCGCGCTGACGTTCCTCACCGGCGACGGCTTCGACGGCACCGAGGCCGCCCGCCTCGGGCTGGTCACCCGCACTGTTCCCGACGAGGACCTGGACGCGGCGTTGGACGCAGTACTGAAGTCGTTGCTGAAGGGCGCACCACAAGGCCTGCGCGAAACCAAGAAGCTCCTCAACCGCGAACTGCTCGCCGACATCGATGCCCGCGGCACCGACTTGGCTGAGCTCTCCGCCTCTCTCTTCGGCTCTCCCGCCGCCCAGGAAGCCATGCTCGCCTTCCTGAACCGCAAGAAGAGCTGACCCGCTGGCGCGAGGCGGTTATTGATCCGTTGCCGGAGTATCGGGACTGAGCTCGAGCAGCATCGGCAGGTGATCCGAGCCTGCGGCCAGGTCTTCGCGGGTGACCCCTTCGACTGAGTCGATAGGGATCACGCGGCCGGTCAGGCCTGGGGAGAGGAGAGCTCCGTCGATGCGCTTGACCGGGTTGTTGGAGTGGAACGTGGGCCCGGCGTCGACGCCGAGGTCGGTCAGGCCCTCAGCGACCAGACGGTCCCAAACCGGGCCGCCTGGTTCTTCGTTGAGGTCGCCGACCAAGAGATAGGGCAGGTTGAAGGACTTGCAGCCCTTCAGGACCTGGTCGAGCTCGTGCTGGCGGCCGCGGATGTGCAGCCCGAGATGGCACACGACGAGTGCTAGCTCGACGCCGCCGAGCGCGACGCGCCCGCCGACCGCACCACCGGGTAGCTGGGTGGCGATCAGCCGCAGCCGGCGGCGTACGAACGGGCGCCAGACCCGCCAGTGCAGGGATTCCGCGATTTCGGTGCTGTCGGCAACCAGGATCGCGTTGCGGGCCGCCGCGGCGACGTACCGGAGGCCGAAGGTGGCCGCCATCGCCTCGCGCTTGCGCCTGGTCCCCCACCAGGTCGGCGCCTCCTGGATCAGCGCGACGTCGGGCGCGCAGGCGCGAACCACCCGGGCCAGCGCCGCACGATCGTCGCCCCAGCGGTGCACGTTGTATGACAGCACCCGCAGCGACGGGCCGTCCGTCATACCTCCGGCTCGCCCTGCAGTTCACGCTCCGGCTCGGACGACGCAGTACGCATCCCCGTACGTCGGCCGACCGACTTGCGGGCGGCGCGTTCCAACCGGGCGGACCGGCCGCTGCGGGCGGCGGTCTTCGCCGTCACCGCGGTGGTCTTGACCCGCACGCGGCGCAACCAGGTCGCCTCTTCCCGGGCAAGATCCGCCGCACCGACCATGCCGGCCTCCGGACCCAGTACCGCGCGCACGATCCGCGCCTCCGGGCGGAACCCACGGCCGGTCAGCGTGCGCTTGAACGCCTCCCGGGCCGGCGCGAGCAGCAACTCGCCCGCGTCCGACACGCCACCGCCGATCACGAACGTGCCCGGGTCGAGCGCGGCCGCGAGATTGGCCAGGCCGATTCCCAGCCAGCGGCCGACGTCCTCCAGCAGTTCGACCGCGACCGGGTCGCCGTCCTTGGCCAGCTCGGTCACCATCGGACCGTTGATCTTGCGGGGATCGCCGTCGGCCGCGCGGAGCAGATTGTGCGCCACGGGCGATCCCGACAGCGCCAACTCGCGCGCCTCGCGGGTCAGCGCGTTGCCCGACGCGTACTGCTCCCAGCAGCCGCGGTTGCCGCACTCGCAGCGATGCCCGCCCGGCACGACCTGCATGTGCCCGAACTCGCCGGCGATGCCGAACTTGCCGCGCTGCAGGGCGCCGTCGTTGAGGATCGCGCCACCGATGCCAGTACCGAGCGTGACGCAGACCAGGTGGCTCTCGCCCTGACCGCCGCCGAACCGCCACTCCGACCAGGCCGCCGCGTTCGCGTCGTTCTCAACCACGACCGGCAGCCCGAGGCGCCGCTCGACAGCGTCCCGCAGCGGCTCGTGTCGCCAGGCCAGGTGCGGCGCGAACAGCACGGACGAGCGGGTGCCGTCGACGAACCCGGCCGCGCCGATCCCGACCGCGATCACGTCGTGCCGCGACTCCAGGTCATGGACGATCTCGGCGATCGCGTCCTCGGTCTCGCGCGGGTCCTTGGTCGGCGTGTCCCGCCGCAGCCGGTCCAGGATGTTGCCCTCGGGATCGACCACGCCGGCGGCCACCTTGGTGCCGCCGATATCGATCCCGATCGTCAGCGCCTGCGTCAGAGCCATCGCACGACCCTCCTAGCCGTACCCCCTGAGACTCCTGAAACGGTACTAGACGGCGCCATCACCGAGGGCTCTCCAGCGTCGGGATCGGGCGGCGGGCCACGTCGGCGGCGCCGATCAGGCCCGCGTCGTTGCCCAGCTCGGCCAGGCCGAACCCCGGGTGCGGGCGGTTCGCCTTCGCCGGCAGGTTCTTCTCGAAGGCGACCTGCGCCGACCGCAGCAGCAGCTCCTTGGCCGCGCTCACCCCGCCGCCGATCACGATCGTGGTCGGGTCGAACAGGGTCGCGATGCTCGCCAGCCCCTCGCCCAGCCAGCGGCCCAGGTCGTCCAGCAGTTCGACCGCGCAGGGGTCGCCCTCCGCCGCGGCCGCGGTGATCATCGGTCCGGTCAGTTCGGCCGGATCCGTGATCCCGCAGACGCTCAGCATCTGCGCCGCCGCCAGCGAGCCCGACTCGGCTTGCGCCCGGCCCTCACGGACCAGCGCCCGGCCCGACGCGTACTGCTCCCAGCAGCCGCGCGCGCCACAACCACAGCGATGCCCGCCGGGCACCACCCGCATGTGCCCGAGCTCGGCCGCGACACCGTGCGCACCGCGGAGCAACTGCCCGTCGATGACGACTCCGCCGCCGATGCCGGTACCGACCGTCACGCAGACCATGTGCTCGACGTCCTTGGCGGCGCCGAAGGCGAACTCGCCCCACGCGGCGGCGTTGGCGTCGTTCTCGACGACCACCGGGACCTTCAGTACTTCGGCCACCCGCGCGCCCAGCGGCTCGTCGCGCCAGGCCAGGTTCGGCGCGAACAGCACGGTCGACCGGTCCGAGGACACGAACCCCGCGGCGCCGATGCCGACCGCTTCCACCTCGTGGTCGGCGATCAGCTCCGCGGCCGCCGCACAGATCGCCTTGGCCGTCTCGTCGACCGACTCGGCCGGGGTGTCGCGGTGCGTCCGGGCCAGGATCGTGCCGTCCGCGTCGACGACCCCCGCGGCGATCTTCGTACCGCCGACATCGATGCCGATGCTCAGTCCCATGGTTCGGGGTCCTCACTCACGTCGATCCGGTCCACCGGGGACCGGGCGGGCCGTTCGGGTTCCTGCGCCCCGGCGGTACGCGACTCTGCGTCCACCCGGGCCTGCCGCGCGGCCTCCGCGGCATCCTCCAGCAACGACCGTACCGAGCCCAGTACCGCGGCAGCGGCCATCGACAGCTGCTCGATCGTCTCGGGGCTGGTGCTGCGCACCTTCGCGATCAGCTGGCAGACGGGACACCATTGGCACTCGGGCCCGCCACTGTGCGCCGTACCGTGCGCGTGATCGTCCTGTACTCCGGTCCGCTCAGCCCGTACGCCGAACTGCTCGGCGCCGGGCTCACCCTCAGGCCCGGGCGCCTCGCCCCGGGACGTCTCGTCGCGGGACGTCTCGTCGCGGGACGTCTCGCCCCGGGACGTCTCGCCCCGGGATGTCTCTTCGGCGGGCGGCGCGTCCTGCTGGCGGGGTGTCTCTTCGGCGGGCGGCGCGTCCTGCTGGCGGGCGGCCTGCTGGAGGACGGCGAACAGCTTCGCGGCCTCCTCGGCGACGGAACCCACGGGCTCCTTGCTCATCTGGTGCCCTCCGTGATCGCCTGCGGCTCGTTCTCGAACTGCTGGCTCATCTGCTCGCGGATCTCCTGCGCCAGCAGCGGCAACTCCGATGCCGGTTGCAACTGATCCACCGGCGGCTGTTCCCTGGGCGCGAACCGCACCTGCAGCCGGCCGTCGTCCAGGCGAGCCCCGGCGACCACCCCACGCGCCAGCGCGGCCGGCAACGGCAGCACGCGGCGGTACGAGCCGACCGTGATGATCAGTTCGTCCCCATGCCTGGCCAGTTCGAGATCGCTGGCGGATGCCAGCGGCAACGGCATGGTCAACGTGTAGGTGCGCCCGTCGGTGTCGATGTGGCGGTCCACCCACAGCGAGGTCTCGTCGGTCGCCCGCGCGAACGGGTCGTCCTTGCCGTACATCTCGACGGCGAAGGCGGCCAGTTCCTCGACGCCGACCGGCTCGCAGGCGCGGTACGGCGACTCCCAGATCGGCAGCGGCCGGAAGGAGTCGGCGACGTCCTCCAGGATCCCCCGCTGCGCCGCGACCCACTGGCGACGCCAGTTGTCCGCGCCCGCGGCCGGGAACACCCGGTTGGCGATGACGCCGTCCACGCGGTACCCGTACAGGGACAGGGTCGTGAGCGAGCGTCGCGCCTCGGCGACGACGACGGCCTCCGGGGTCAGCACCAGCCGCACGGACGCGTCCGGGCCGGCCAGGAGCGCGCGGATGTCGGCGAGGTCGCCGTGCAGCCGGCGGAGCGCGTCGAACACGTTGTCGTCCGGCATCGGAATCCCGGCGGCCTTGCTGAGCAGCGGCCGGAACGTGCGGACGACCTTGCGCTCGACGTTGAAGATGCGGTCCATGTACCAGTTGAGGGCCTCCGGCAACGCCAGCAGCCGGAGCGTCTCGGCGGTCGGCGCGCAGTCGACGACGATCACGTCCCAGCGGCCCGACCGCAGGTGGTCGCGGACCTCGAGCAGCGCGAGGATCTCCACGGCTCCCGGGAGCACGGTCAGTTCCTCGGCCTCGATCGGGTCGACGCCGGCGACGTGCAGGACCGACCGCAGGTAGGCCTGGATGTCGCCCCAGGAGCGCTCGAACCGGCGCTGGGCGTCGATCTGCTGGACGAACAGCAGGTCGTCGATCTCGGTCGGCTCACCACCGACCTGGCTGTCGAACGCGTCCGACAGCGAGTGCGCGGCGTCGGTGGACAGCACCAGCGTGCGCAGCCCGCGCAGCGCGGCCAGCGTGGCGGTACCGGCCGCGGACGTGGTCTTCCCCACGCCACCCTTACCTGTGTACAACAGAACCCGAGTCACTGAGATCAGGACTCGACGCGCTTCTTGAGCCCCTTCAGGGCGGTGTCGATGATGACCTTCTCGGCCTTGCGCTTGAGCATGCCGATCATCGGGATCGCCACGTCGACCGCCAGCCGGTACGTCACCTCGGTCTGCCCGTCGCCGACGTCGCGCAGTACGTAGGCACCGTCCATGCCCTTGACCATCTTGGCCTGGACGAGCGTCCAGGTGACCTCGTTGCGGGACCAGACGTAGTCCAGCGTGTACTCGTCGGAGATCGCCCCGGCATCCACCTTGAACCGCACCTGTTTCGGCCGGCCGGCCTCGTCGGTGGACAGCACCTCGGTCTCGCGCATCGAGTCGGCCCACTCCGGGTAGGACTCGAAGTCCGCGATCACCGCCATGATCGCCTTCGGGGTCGCGTTCACGACGATGGTCGAGGTGGTCTGCTCTGCCATCGATTCACCTCTTCGCTGCCGGGACGGTTGCTCCACGCGAGAGACTATCGCGGGTTCCCAGCCGGGCCTGCCCTCGCCCGCGGCGCGGCCCGCCTCGAGTTCGTCCTTGAGCGCCCAGAGGTGGTCCCGGTAGCGGGCGACGTACTGCTCCTGCAGTCTGCGCAACCGCCGCCGCCCGGCGGGCCGGACCGGGTCCACCCGGAGGTACCAGTGCACGACCACGCCGTCGCGGACCTGCTCGAGCCACCACTCCGCAGTACCGATCGCTGCTCCGGTGACGGCCCAGCGGACGCCCTCCAGGCCGCGGCGCTCCGACGGGGTCAGGGTGAGCTCGGGCCACCACTCACGCCAGAGGGTGTCTGCTCCGAGCCGCTCCGCGACGTAGGCTGGATCAGCAACGACCAAGTCGTCGCAACTGATGTCGAGCGATGGCATAGCTAGTTCCCTGAGTCACACTTGTCTGGCTACTTGTGGGTAGGTGACGGTAGCGTGCGCCGGAGTCGACCCCCCTCTTGACCGACACCGGCGTGACCGACTGAGGAGACGCGGATGCGTGAGTACACCACCCCTGCTGTGATCGAGCCACCGACCACCGGCAGTCTGACCGATCCCGTCTGGGCGAACGCGTCCTCCCATCCTGACACCGCGGTGTTCAGCCGCCGGGTCGGGACCGGGTGGCTGGACATCACCGCGGCCGAGTTCGCCCACCAGGTGGGCGCGGTGGCGAAGGGCCTGATCGCCGCCGGGGTCAAGCACGGCGACCGGGTCGCCCTGCTGAGCGCGACCCGGTACGAGTGGACCCTGATCGACTACGCGATCTGGAGCATCGGCGCGGCCACCGTGCCGATCTACGAGACCTCCTCCGCGTCGCAGATCCAGTGGATCCTGACCGACTCCGAGGCGGTCGTCGCGGTCGTCGAGAACGCCGCGCACGGCGCCGTCGTCGAGTCCGCTCGGGCCGAGGCGCCGACGCTGCAGGAGGTCTGGCAGATCGAGTCCGGCGCGGTCGACGAGCTCACCGCTCTCGGTCAGGACATCACCGACGCCGAGTTGGACAAGCGCCGTACGGCGGTCGTCCCCGGCGACCTGGCCACGCTGATCTACACCTCCGGCACCACCGGCCGGCCCAAGGGCTGCAAGATCAGCCACGGCAACTTCATGGACGAACTCGGCACCGCCGTCAAGGTGCTGCCGACGTTGTTCCGGCTGAACGGCGCGTCCACGCTGCTGTTCCTGCCGCTGGCGCACGTGTTCGCCCGGATCATCCAGGTCGGCTGCGTGATGATGCGGGTCAAGGTCGGCCACACCGCCGACGTGAAGAACCTGGTCGCCGACCTCGGCGAGTTCAAGCCGACCTTCATCCTCAGCGTGCCGCGGGTGTTCGAGAAGGTGTTCAACACCGCCAGCCAGACCGCGCACGCGGGCGGCAAGGGCAAGATCTTCGACGCCGCCGCCGCGACCGCGATCGAGTACTCCCAGGCCCAGGACAAAGGTGGCGCCGGCTTCGGGCTGAAGGCCAGGCATGCGCTGTACGACAAGCTCGTCTACGGCAAGCTGCGCAACGTGCTCGGCGGTGACGTCGACTACGCGGTCTCCGGTGGCGCTCCGCTGGGCGAGCGCCTCGGCCACTTCTTCCGCGGCATCGGCGTGCCGGTGCTGGAGGGCTACGGCCTGACCGAGACCACCGCCGCGCTGGCCGTGAACCTGCCCGACGACATCCGGATCGGAACCGTCGGCAAGCCGCTGCCCGGCGTCACCGTCGGCGTCGCCGAGGACGGCGAACTCTGCTTCAAGGGCGGCCAGGTGATGCTCGGCTACTGGAAGAACGACGAGGCCACCGCCGCCGCGATCGACTCCGACGGCTGGTTCCACACCGGCGACCTGGGCGAGTTCGACGCCGACGGCTTCATCCGCATCACCGGCCGCAAGAAGGAGATCCTGGTGACGGCCGGCGGGAAGAACGTGGCCCCCGCGGTACTGGAGGACCGGATCCGGCTGCACCCGCTGGTCAGCCAGTGCATGGTCGTCGGCGACGGCAAGCCCTACATCGCCGCTCTCGTCACCATCGACCCCGAGACCATCGGCGCCTGGGCCTCCAAGCACGGCAAGTCCAGCGAGATGTCGTCACTGGCGACCGACAAGGACCTGATCGCCGAGATCCAGACCGCCATCGACGACGCCAACACCGCCGTCTCCAAGGCCGAGGCGATCAAGAGGTTCACCATCCTCGAGAACGACTGGACCCAGGAGAACGGTGAGCTGTCCTTGAAGCTCTCCCTCCGCCGCCACATCGTGATGGAGAAGCACGAGTCCGACGTGGAAGCCCTCTACGACAAGTAGTTCCGCACCCTCTTTCGCCGTCCGCTCGACCTGGCTGCCCGGGCATGAATTCCGCCTTCCGGGTGTTGTAGGTCGAATCGGGCCGGCTCGCTCCGACGTACCCCGTGAGAGCCCGGGAGCGCGGGCTGCGGATGTGACGGAAGAGGCTGCTGATGACGTCCACGGCGGATCGGATCTTGCGGACGTACCTGGTCCTGATGGTGATCTCGACGAGTGCGTCCTCGATGATCTGGGGCATCAACACGTTGTTCCTGCTCGATGCGGGGCTGAGCATCGGCGAGGCCTTCGCGGCGAACGCGTTCTTCACCGCGGGGATGGTGTTGTTCGAGGTGCCTACAGGTGTGGTCGCGGACACTGTCGGTCGGCGGGCCTCGTATCTGTTGGGTTCGGCCACGCTGGTCGGGTCGACGCTGCTGTACCTGGTGCTGTGGCAGAGTCAGGCGCCGTTCGCGGCCTGGGCGGGAGCGTCGATCCTGCTCGGACTGGGCTTCACGTTCTTCAGTGGTGCGACCGAGGCCTGGCTGGTGGACGGGTTGAACGCCACCGGGTACAGCGGCTCGCTGGAGTCGGCGTTCGCGAAGGGGCAGATCGCGGGAGGGATCGCGATGATGGGTGGCACGATCGCGGGCGGCGTACTGGCCCAGGTGATCGACCTGGGCGTTCCGTACGCCGTACGGGCGGTGCTGCTCGCGCTCACCTTCGTCGTGGCCTGGCGGGCGATGCATGACGTCGGCTTCGAGCCGCAGCCGCGGCGTTCGCTCCCGACCGAGATGCGCGGCATCCTGCGTGCGTCGCTCAAGCACGGGTTGGGCAACCCGCCTGTTCGCTGGTTGATGCTCGGCGCGCCTTTCGCCGCGGGTGTCAGCGCGTACGGCTTCTACGCGGCTCAGCCCTACCTGCTGGAGCTCTACGGCAGCGCCGACTCCTACGCGATCGCGGGCTTGGCCGCCTCACTGGTCGCCGGAGCACAGATCGCGGGCGGAGCGTCGGCGTCGCTCGTGAGCCGCGCGTTCCGGCGGCGTACGTCCGTGCTGCTCATCACCACGATCGTGACCGCGGCGGCCCTCGCGCTGATCGGCCTGGTGGCGAACTTCTGGGTCGTGCTCGCGCTGCTGGCGATCTGGGGCATCATGTACGCCGCCGCCATGCCGGTCCGGCAGGCCTTCCTCAACGGCCTGATCCCCTCCGCGCAGCGGGCCACGGTGCTCTCCTCGGACAACCTGCTCGCCTCCGGCGGCGGCGTGATCATCCAGCCCGCGCTCGGCAAGTCAGCCGACGCGTGGAGCTACGGCACGGCGTACGTCATCAGCGCCGTCATCCAACTGCTCGCCCTCCCGTTCATCCTCCTCGCCCGCCGCGAACGAGCAGTCTCCGACGCCCCGCCCGCCACCGCCACGGAAGACCAAGTCCTCACCCCAGCGTGACCTCAGACCTCCACAGTCTTGGGGATGCCGAGCTCCAACCACAGAAGAGCAGCCCGTACTTCGGGAGCCGCGACGGCGAAGGCTTCCTCGATGGCGGAGCGGCCTTGGGTGAAGTGGCTCCAGCCTTCGTAGTGGACCGGGATGACGGTCTGTGCACGAAGAAGCTCGCAGAGTTCGACGCCATCGGGACCGGCCATGGTGTAGCGCAGGCGGCCGGTGATGGGGAACTGGACAGCGCCCAGGTGAAGCAGCACGGTCCCAACGTCGAGACGAGTGGCGACCTCGCGGACGTCGGAGGACAGGACGGT
Organism: Kribbella sancticallisti; assembly: GCF_039530625.1. Taxonomy (NCBI): domain Bacteria; kingdom Bacillati; phylum Actinomycetota; class Actinomycetes; order Propionibacteriales; family Kribbellaceae; genus Kribbella; species Kribbella sancticallisti. The sequence goes on from NZ_BAAAOS010000055.1 coordinate 72,115, forward strand.
GTCGCCGGAGATCCACAGCGCGCTCTCCTCCTGCCCCTGCCACTCCAGGGCGAAACCGGCCACCTCGCCGGTGATCGGGCGGCTCAGCGGAGGACCGTGACGGCACGGAGTCGCGGTGATCTTCAGCGCGGGCGAGCCGGGCTTCTCCAGCGAGTAGATGGACCAAGGCGACAGGCCAACCGCACTGCCGCCGAGTCGACGGCCACCGGCCACAGTCGTGATGACGTTGTCGGCCTCGGGCAGTAGAGCGCGGCCTGCGTCGTCGAGGTTGTCGGCGTGATGGTCGTGGGTGAGAAGCACGGCATCGACCGGCGGCAACTCCGCGACGGCAACGGCCGGCCCGGCCACCTTGGTGGAAGCCGAGCCCCAGCCGAAGCCGTACCGGCGCCCCGGTGGATCGAAGGTCGGGTCGGTGAGCAGACACCACCCCTCGAACTCGATCAGCGCGGTGGGGCCACCGATATGGGTGATCCGGACATCGGTCACGACTTGGCAGGCACCGCGTGGCTCAGCGCCCAGTCCAGTACTTCGTCCGCGATCTTCTGCCAGCCTTCCTGGGCGGGCAGCAGGTGCGCGTACCCCTCGTACAGCTTCACCTCAGTCACCGTGTTGGACTTGTAGTGCTTCGCGTTCGAGCGCTGGACCTCCGGCGGCATGATGTGGTCTTCCGAGCCGGACACGAAGAGCAGCGGCGCGCGGTTGTCGTTGTGGTAGTCAACCCAGGTGTCCTGATGCCCGGGCTGGAAGTTCGCGAGCACGCTGCCCCAGAGGATGCCGCCGTTCGCCGGGATCGCGTACCGCTCGTACAGCGCCCGGGACTCCTCCTCGGTGAACGTGTTCGTGAACGCGTACTTGAACTCCTCGAACGACAACGGGACGGCCTTGTGCCGGTTCGCCGGGCTCTTCAGCACCGGGAACGTCGACTTCACCTGCGACAGCGGTACCACCCGGACGCCTTCGGTCGGCGCCGAGTTCATCGCCACGGCGGCCGCGCCGAAGCCGTGGTCGAGCAGGATCTGGGTGAAGGCGCCGCCGGCGGAGTGCCCGATGATGATCGGCGCCGACGGCAGTTCGCGGATCACCGCCTCGTAGTGCTCGATGATCTGGGGCACCGTCAGCTTGAGGATCGGCGTCGGGTCGGCGTTCAGCGACTCGACCTCGACCTCGAAGCCCGGGTAGCCGGGCGCGAGGACCGTGAAGCCGCGTTCCTGGTAGTGCTCGACCCAGTTCTCCCAGCTTCGCGGCGTCATCCAGAAGCCGTGCACCAAGACGATCGTGTCGGGAGCAGCCATCGCAGAAATCCCCTTCCGTCAGGTCCGTGAGCAGCCGTGGAGCTGACCCGTGAATGCTCGTCAACGTAGCCGGGACCGATCCGGCCGACATAGGATCTGCGTGCACGCTTCCGGGCTGCTGATGCACAGTCCGCCTACCTGATGCGGAGGCCGGCGATGGCGGTCATCCTCGACACGACCGGCCTGCCGCCCCAGGATCGCGCGGAGGCCTTCTACGCCGCGATGATGTCGGCGAGCGTACCCTCGCGGGTGGAGCACGAGGACCGGCACGGCAACGTGCACGCCCGGATGGACTTCTGGCAACTGGGCGCACCGGACCTGTTTCGCAACGAGGGCTCCGGGATCCGGCTGGTCCGGACCACCAGGCACATGCGGCTCGGAGCCCCCGATCGGCTGGCGCTCGCAGTACAGGTGCTCGGGACCGGTGCGTTCGACCAGGCCGGGCGCGCGCAGACGGTTCGCGCGGGAGAGTTGATGCTCGTCGACCTGACAGCGCCGTACCAGTTCGCCTGGAGCGGCAACGGCGCTTCCCTGGCCTTCCAGATCGACTACAGCGATCTAGGTCTGAGCGTTGAAACCGTGCGCGCGGCAGCAGGGCGGCTGCGCAGTAGCCCGGTGTATGAACTGGTCCTCCACCACCTCAGCGGACTCCCGCCGGTCAGCGACGCACTCCAAGGCGCCCGCTCCGCCCCGATGCTCGGTACTGCGACCACGCACCTCGTGCGCGCCCTGCTCGCCTCCGCAGCGGACGACGACACCCACCAGCGCCCAGCGATGACCGACGTCCTCTTCACCAGAATCACCTGGTACGTCCGCCATCACCTGGCCGATCCCGATCTCACCCCGGCGCAGTAGCCGCGGAGCACTTCATCTCACTCAGGTACCTCTACAAGCTGTTCGCCAGTCACAACCTCAGCTTCGAGCAGTGGCTCATCAGCGAGCGTCTCGAAAGCGCCCGCCGTCACCTCTCCTCCCCCGCCGGCCGGCACCAGCCCATCGCCGCGATCGCCGCGCAGTGGGGCTTCGCAGACGCCGGACACTTCGCCCGCCGCTTCCGCCACGCCTACGGCATGACACCGCGGGAATGGCGCCAAGACCAGAACCCTTGACCTCAGCCGGCGTCGGGAGCGGTGAACTGCACCTCGTCGGCGTGTGCCACGACCTCCAACTGGTCCCCGAGGGCCCACTCGGCGACGCGTGACACGACGGAGGCCGGCACCGCCTCGGCAACCCCCGGTACTGCGGGAACCCCCGTCGTCGTGTGCGCGTCATGCGGCAGGACCACCCGGAAGTCGCGAGCGAGCGCAGTACGGGCTGTCGCGCTGACGCACATCTCCGACATCAGCCCACAGATCGCGAGCGACCCGACTCCCCTGTCCGCGAGCAGTTCGGTCAGCGGGGTGCCGGCGAAGGCGTCATCCTGCGACTTCCGGATCACCGGTTCCCCGTCCTCGACCGGAAGCCGCAGCTCCCAACCAGGCGTCCCAGGCGCATCAGCCAGCCCGGCCGCCCCGTCGTTCTGGACATGAACCACCAGAGCCCCCGCGGCCCGCGCCTTGCCAAGTAACACCGCGACCCGATCGACCAGCCGATCCGCCTCCGGCACTGCCTCCAGACTCCCGAGCTGAACATCGATCACCAACAAGGCTTCAACAGGCATGCCGCGATCATCTGTGCGCCAGTGCAGCCGGTCAAACGGATTCAGCTGGGGAAGTTGCCGGCTCGGAGGAGGGCCGTGGGGAGGGTGGTGTCGAGGGACTGTTCCAGCCAGGCGGAGGTGGAGAGGGTTTCGGTCAGATCGAGGCCGGTTTCCAGGCCCATCCGGTGGAAGAGGTAGATGAGGTCTTCGGTGGCGACGTTGCCGGTGGCTGCGGGGGCGAAAGGGCAGCCGCCGGCGCCGCCGATGCTGGCGTCGAGCGTGGTGACGCCCGCCTGGACCGCGGCGACCGCGTTCGCGACGCCCGTATTGCGGGTGTCGTGCAGGTGAAGGCGGAGCGGAAGGTCGCTGAGTTGCCCGGCGAGGGCCAGGCGTTCGGTGATGTCGGTGGGAACGGCGACGCCGATGGTGTCGGCCAGGGCGAGTTCGTCCGGGCCTGCGGCGACCACTCGCTGAACGACTCCCCGCAGGCGCTCCACCGGCACCTCGCCTTCGAAGGGACAGCCGAAGGAGGCGCCGATGGTGATCGTGGTGAAGACTCCGGCCGCCCGCGCGGCCTGTACGAGTCCGGCCGCGACGTCGCACGCCTCGGCGGTGGTCATGCCCTGGTTCCGGTCGCAGAAGGTGTCGGTGGCAACGACCACGATGTCGACCTCGTCGACCCCGGCCGCCAGCGCACGGTCCAGCCCGCGCCCGTTCATCACCAAGCCCGCGTACCGGACGCCGTCGTACCGCGGCAGCGCGGCCATCACCTCATCCGCGTCGGCCAGTTGTGGAACGCGGCGCGGGTTGACGAAGCTGGTCACCTCGATCCGCCGGGATCCGGCCCGGACGGCGCGTTCGACGAGTTCGACCTTCGCCTCCGTGGACAGCACCACGGACTCGTTCTGCAGGCCGTCCCGTGGCGAGACCTCCACGATGTCAATCACCCGAAACCTCCGCGAGATAGGCCAGCGCGGCAGCCTCGCTGACGACTTCGGCGTACTTCGCCTGCAGGTCGGACAGGTTCGCCTCATGCGGCTCGGCCGCCCGGTCCCCGACCGCGTCCCGGACCACCAGCGGCACGAAGCCGTGCTGGATCGCGTCGACCGCCGACGCCCGGACGCACCCGCTCGTGCTCACCCCGACCATCACCACCGTGTCGATGCCGCCGGCCCGCAGGGTCGAGGCGAGCGACGTTCCGAAGAACGCGCTGGCGTACTGCTTCACGAGCACCAACTCCTCGGCAGTTGGCGCCACCTGCGGCATCAACTCCCCCATCGCGCCACCACCGTCGAACAACTGCCGCAACGCCGTCACCTTCCGCACGAACAACCCGCCGTCGATCCCGCCCGGCCCGTAGGCGACCCGCGTGTGCAGCACCGGGACCTGTACTGCGCGGGCCGCCGCGATGACCCGGCCCGCGGAGTACAGACAGCCATCGGAGGGTAGACAGAGCGGGCTGTCGGCGTCGAAGTACGCGCGCATCAGGTCGACCGCGAGCACGGCGGGCCGTCGCTCGGGCTCCAGCCGGCCTCCGAACGCGTTCATCGCGCAACGGGTGGACGCGGCGCGGCCAGGCCGGTCTCTTCCAGGCTGCGCTCCAGGATCGTCTCGATCGACGGGCCCCGGTCGAAGGTGGGCAACGGATCAGGCCGCGTACTACGGCGCTCAGCGCGCAGGTCCTCCGTGGCCCGGCCATCCACCACGCCTGCCTCGTCGCACACCACGCCGTATCGGCGAGCACCCTCGACGCTGATCAGTCCCCGTAGCACCTCGAGTCCGACCAGCGCCGCGTCCCGAGCCAGCGGATCACCCCAGCCACCGCCACCCCACGTGACGAAGTGGAGCAGATCCCCGACGGCCACCGGTACGTCGTGCACCTTGCTGCCGAGCATCTCCCGCGAACCGTCGGCGCGTTCGAGCCACTTGCGGCTGCGGGCTCCGGGCTCGCCGCCGTTGACTCCCCACGGATACGTGAGCCAGCGGTCGTCGTGGATCGCGATCGTCCCCGCCTCCAGGAACCGGTAGGCCACGTCGACCCCGTTCCCGCCGCGATGCAGGCCGGCGCCGCCGGTGTCCGTCACGGTCTCCCAGCGTTCGATCCGGAGCGGGTAGTACGACTCGAGGTACTCGCACGGGATGTTGACGAACGACGGCCAGAGCGAATGCCCGTCCGGCCCGTCGCCCACCGGCCGGCCGGGAATCCCGCCGAAGCCGATCGAGTACAGCTGGAACCAGTCCCCCTTGCGATCACCCGGTCCGTAGTTGCCGGAGTACATGAAGTGAGGCGAGGAGGAGAACCCGGCGGCGTTGAGCAGCGACGGATTCGTCTGGCCGAGCAGACCGCCGAACAGGTCGAAGACCCGGCCGATGCCGTGGTTGCGCGCGTTCAGGGCGGCGGGGAACTTCGGCTTCCAGAACGACTCGTCGGGGATCTTCACGTCCACCAGCGGGTAGAACCCGTCGTTCCAGAGGATCTGCGGATCGGCGACGGTGATCATGTAGATCCCGAAGAACATCCGGACCAGGTTCTCGTTGATGTAGTAGTTGATCGGGCCCTGCGCCTGCGGACTGCTGCCGGTGAAGTCGAGCAGGACCTTCTCGCCGGTCCTGGTGAGGCTGAGCTTCAGCTCGTACGGGCCGTAGCCGAGGCCGTCGTCGCAGATGTAGTCGGTGAACGAGATCGTCTCGCCGTCGGTGAACACCATCTCCAGCAGCGTCTTCATCGCCCGGTGGTTGCGGTCGAGCAACTGGTCGAGCGCGGAGTTGTAGGTGTCGGCGCCGAACCGCGCACACATCTCCTGGACCCGGCGCGACGCGGTCCGGCAGGCCGCGACGATGCCGTACAGGTCGGCGCGGTTCCAGTCCGGCTTGCGCACCTGGTTGAGGATGATCCGCAGCGCGTCCTCGTCGAGCACGCCCTTCTTGTAGAGCTTGAACGGCGGGATCACCACCCCTTCCTCGTAGATCGTCCGGGCGTCGGTCGGCATCGAGGCCGGGGACTTGTCGCCCACGTCGGACATGTGGCCGAACATCGCCGCCCAGCCGACGATCCGGCCGTCGACGTAGATCGGCATCACCACCAGCCAGTCGTTCGCGTGGCTGATCGCGGCGCCGCAGGAGTACGGGTCCGAGGTGAGCAGCACGTCGCCCTCCTCGATGTCCCCGGCGAAGTTCTCCAGGAAGTCGGGGATCGACAGCCCGAACTGGCCGACCATCATCTTGCCCGCGGGGTTGGCGATCAGCGGGAACTCGTCGTGCTGCTCGCGGATACCGGGGGACAGCGCGGTCCGGAAGAGCACCTCGTCCATCTCGTAGCGGGCGTTGCGCAGGCCGTTCTCGACCAGGTCGAGGGTCACCACGTCCACCTCGACGGAGCGCAGCGGATCGGTCGCGGTTTCGATCAGACGAGCCATGGGTCAACACTCCCTAGCGATAGGACGGATCAGCAGGCACCCGCTCCGGTGCACTGTCGCCGCATGCTCCGGCAGCACCAGGGTGGTCGAGTCCATCTCGGTGATGATCGCCGGACCAGCGACGACGTTGCCCGCGCGGAGCTGCTCCCGGTCGTACACAGCGGCTGTCAGTTCGGAGCCCTCGACCCAGATGCTGTGGTGCGCCCGTACTGCGTGCCGCGGGTCCTCGTCGCCTGCTTCCAGTTCGGGTGAGGTGACGTCCGGTCGGGGTCCGTGGGCGGTGGCCCGGACCGTGACGAGCTCGTGCTCGGTGTCGAGGACGAAGGAGAACAGCCGCTGGTGCTCGGTGTCGAACGCCGTCCGCAGCGCCGCGAGCCCGCCGCCGTCACCGTCGAAGGTGTCGAGGTCGACGGGGATCGGGATCTCGAAGCCCTGCCCGTGGTAGCGCAGATCCACCGAGTAGACGACGCGCTGGTCCTCCTCGGCGACCGCCTGCTCGACCAGGGAGGCGCGCACTTTGCCGGCGAGCTCGTCGAGGAGTTCCCGCAGGCTGTCGTCGGTGAGCTCGCCGAACCGGCGGACCAGGGTTCGTACGGTTTCGTTCCGCAGGTTGGTGGTCGCGTCGCCGTAGGCGCAGAGCACTCCGGGCGACGGCGGGATGATGACGGGCCAGGCCCCGGTCAGCTTGCCCAGCGCGTTGGCGTGCAGCGGTCCGGCGCCGCCGAACGCGACCAGGGCGAAGTCGCGCGGATCGAAGCCCTGCTGCACCGAGACCAGCCGCAACGCGCCGAACATGTTCTCGTTGACGATGTCGACGATGCCCGCGGCGGCCGCCTCGGTCGACTCCAGTCCGGTGGCGTCGGCGATCGGCTTCACCGCCGCTCGTGCCGCGTCACGGTCGAGCGTGATCTCGCCACCGGCCAGGTCGGTGGGCAGATACCCCAGTACGACGTTCGCGTCGGTGACCGTCGGCTGATTACCACCGGCCGCGTACGCCGCCGGCCCGGGCGAGGCGCCCGCCGACTGGGGTCCGACCCGCAACGCCTGCGTCAGTGGCGGCACATGCGCGATCGAGCCGCCGCCCGCGCCGACAGTGCGCACGTCCACGGAGGTCGCCCGGACCTTCAGGTCCCCGACGGTGGTCTCGCGGCCCACTCGCGGCGTCAGGTTCTGCACGAGGGCGACATCGGTCGACGTACCGCCCATGTCGAAGGTCAGGAAGTCCGGATAGCCGGCCTGCTCCGCCACCCAGGTCGCGCCGGTCACTCCCCCGGCCGGTCCCGACAGCAACAGGTTCACCGGGCTGTCGGCCGCTACAGCCGCGGAGACCAGGCCGCCGTCGCTGCGGAGGATGCAGAGCCTTCCGTCCACGCCCGCCTCGCGGAGCTGCGACTCCAGGTTGGCGACGTAGCGAGCCACCTGCGGCTGGACCACGGCGTTCGCGACCGTGGTGATCGTGCGCTCGTACTCGCGCAACTCCGGCAGCACCGAGGACGAGATCGAGACGGACATCCCGGGGAGCTCCTCGGCGGCCAGTTCGGCCACGCGCCGCTCGTGCGCCGGGTTGGCGTACGAGTTGATCAGGCTGACGCTGAGCGCCTCGATTCCCCGCGACCGCAGGGTCCGCAGCTTCGCCCGGACGTCCTCCTCGTCCAGCTCGGTCACCACGTCCCCGTGTGCGCCGATCCGGCCGACGACCTCGACCGTGTCCTCGAGCGCGGCCAGCGGTTCGGGCTTGGGCCAGATGATCCAGCCGGCCAGACCACCCGGTACGAACGACCGGGCGATCTGCAGCACCTGCCGGAATCCGTCGGTGGTGACCAGGCCGACCCGGGCGCCCTTGCCCTCGAGGATCGCGTTGGTGGCGACGGTGGTGCCGTGGAAGACCTCACCGATCTCGGACATCCGGACGCCGGCCGCCGTACAGGCGCGCTCGATGCCCCGCAGTACGCCGATCGACTGGTCCTCGGGGGTGGACGAGGTCTTGGCGCGATAGGTGTCGCCGGTGTCCTCGTCGATCAACAGGATGTCGGTGAACGTTCCCCCCACGTCCACGCCGAGCCGGTACGTCATGGTTCCTCCTCAGATGACACCGGCCGAGCGCAGCGACGTCATCGCGTCGTCGCCGAGACCCAGCAGGTCGCGGTAGATCTCTTCGTTGTGCTCGCCGAGGTCCGGGCCGACGTGCCGGACCCGGCCCGGGCTCGCGGAGAGCTTGGGGACGACGTTGTGCATCGCGAACTCCCCCAGCTCGGGATGCAGCAGCCGGACGATCGCCTCCCGGGCCCGGAAGTGCGGGTCCCCGAGCATGTCCTTGGCCTGATAGATCCGGCCCGCGGGAACCCCGTGGGCGTTCAGCTTCTCGAGCAGCTCGTCGGCCTTGACGGTGGCGCTCCAGGCGGCGATCAGGCCGTCCAGCTCCGCCATCGACTGGCCGCGGGCGTGGTGGGTTGCGTACCGCTCGTCGGTGGCCAGCTCCGGCTGCCCCATCGCCTCGGCCAGCCGGCGGAACACCGTGTCCTGGTTGGCGGCGACCAGGATCATCTCGCCGTCGGCGGTCGGATAGACGTTGCTCGGGGCAACGTTCGGCAGGGTGGTCCCGGTCCGCTCGCGCTGGTAGCCGGCGATCTGGTACTCCGGGACGAGGGACTCCATCATCGCCAGGACGGCTTCGTAGATCGCCGAGTCGACGACCTGCCCCTGGCCCGTCCGCTCCCGCTGGTGCAGGGCGACGAGGGTGCCGAGACAGGCGAAGGTCGCCGCCAGCGAGTCGCCGAGGGAGATCCCGGCACGGGCCGGTGGGCGGTCGGGATCACCGGTGACGTAACGGATTCCGCCCATCGCCTCGCCGATCGACCCGTAGCCGGCGCGTTCGGAGTACGGGCCGGTCTGGCCGAACCCGCTGACCCGGGTGACGATCAGGCCGGGGTTGAGCTCCCACAGTTGCTCGGGGCCCAGCCCCCATCGCTCGAGGGTGCCGGGGCGGAAGTTCTCGATCAGTACGTCGGCTCGGGCGATCAGGCGGCGGACCAGGTCCTGCCCGGTCCCCGTCCTGAGGTCGGCGGTGACCGACTTCTTGTTCCGGGCAACGACCGGCCACCACAGGGACTTGCCGTACGGCTTCTCGCGGCCCCACTGCCGCATCGGATCGCCGCGCTCGGGGTCCTCGACCTTGATCACCTCAGCGCCGAAGTCGCCGAGCAGTTGACCGCAGAACGGCCCGGCCAGGAGCTGCCCGAGCTCCACCACGCGGATGTCGTCCAGGGGCAGCGGGTCACTCATGCAGTCCTCAATCTCAGCCTAAATTGCATACGATTTGCCGGAATGATCGAAAACCTAGGCCGAATCGAGCGCGCCTGTCAACGACTTCTTCAGATGATTGCATGCAATCTCGTCCGTTGATACGGTGACGCCCACCATGAGCGACCGCACCCCGAGCGCCGACGACGCCTACCACCTGATCCGCGAGCAGATCCTGTCCGGCCACCGCGCCGGCGGCGACTGGCTGCGCGAGGGCGAGTTGGCCGAATCGATCGGCGTCAGCCGTACTCCGGTCCGGGAGGCGCTGCGCCGGCTCACGGCCGAGGGCCTGGTCCACTACGAGCGCAACCGCGGCGTACAGGTCCAGGACTGGAGCGAGCACGACCTGGACGAGATCTTCAGCCTTCGCGCGGTCCTCGAACCCTGGGGCTGCCGCCTCGCCGCCGTCGCCGGCATCGTCGACGTCGACGTCCTGGACGACCTCGCCACCCAGATGGACAAGGTCGCTCCCGGTGGCCGTCCGACCGACGTCGACAAGCTCACCGATCTGAACAACCTCTTCCACCGCACGATCCTGGAGGGGGCCCAGAACAGCCGGCTGACCGGCGTGATCTCCTCGGTCGTCCAGGTCCCACTGGTCTGGCGGACCTTCACCCGCTACACGCCCGAGGCGCTCCAGCGCAGCCTCGCCCACCACCACGAACTGGTCGCGGCCCTGACCGCTCAGGACCCGGTCTGGGCCGAATCAGTCATGCAGAGTCACGTCCGGGCCGCCTGGCACACCCTCCGCACTCCCGACTGACGTCCAGGGGCGGAGCTTCTCGGGGTTCCGCACTGCCCAGATGTGCCTGATCCGGTCGCCTGCGACCTCGAAGGCGATCACCCCCACCGTGACGCCGTCCAGTTGAGCGATCAGGCCGGGCTGTCCGTTGACCGTGCGCTCCAGAATCGTGAATCCGAGCGCCTGGGTGGAGGCTTGGACGGCGAGGTCGACGTAGAAGCGCGCGACCTGCTCGCTGCCCGTCATCGGGCGCAGTACCGCGGTCGCCAGGCCGCCGCCGTCGCCGATCGCCGTGACAGCGGGATCGAGCAGGCCGATGAGAGCTTCGATGTCCTTGGCTTCCCAGGCCACTTTGAAGTCCCTGACGAGGTCGGCGTGCCGGGCTGCCGGAGTCGCGGGGGCCTGGGCGACGCGGAGGCGACGGCGGGCCGACGAGGCCAGTTGGCGACAGGCCGCCGGCGTACGGCCGACGATCTCGGCCACCTCGGCATACGGGTAACCGAAGACCTCGTGCAGGACGAAGGCGACGCGCTCGGCCGGGGTCATCGCGTCGAGCACGACGAGGAAGGCCATCGTGATCGACTCGTCGAGAGTGACCTGCTCGGCCGGGTCGGCGGTGATCCCGCCCGATCGCCGGCCGTCCCACTCCGTACCGTCGGGCACCGGCTCCGGGATCCATTCGCCGACGTACTTCTCCCGCCGGACCCGGGCCGAACGCAGCAGATCGAGGCAGATGCGGCTCGCGACCTTCGTCAGCCAGGCGGCAGGGGTCTCGATGGCTTCCCGCTGCGGGAGGGACAGGGCGTACCACCGGGCGTACGTCTCCTGTACGACGTCCTCGGCCTCGGCGAGTGAGCCGAGGAGCCGGTACGCCAGATTGATCAACTGGCGCCGCTCGCTCATGATCGCGCTCAGGTCCGGATCGAGCCGGTCGTCTCCCGGCCCGGCTGGGGTGGTCATGACAGCTCCCTTGGTCGCGGCGTTCCTTACCCCTTCCGACGAGCCGGGCCACCGAAGTGTGAGGTCGCCTGACATCCCGGCTGCCTGTCTCGTCGGAGCGGGTGAGACGAAGGAGACAACCGATGAACGACTTTCAGGCTATCGCCGATCGCGTCGAGCTCGCGGCGCTGCAGGCCGAGTTCACCGACGCGGGCATGACGCACGACCTCGATCGGTTCGCGGCGTTGTTCACCGAGGACGGCCGGTGGGTCATCCCCGGTGTGGAGGAGTTCGGCAGCCGGGCGGAGATCCGGGCCGGCATCGAACGCCTGCAGAAGCTCTGGCAGTACTTCGTACAGAACGCCCACCCCGGCGTGCTCGAACTCGAGGGCGACACCGCCACCGGCCGCACCTACATCCAGGAGTTCGGCCTCATGCGCGACGGCAACTCGTACGCGAACTACGCCCTGTACCACGACCGCTACCGCCGTACCGAGAACGGCTGGAAGTTCGCGGAGCGCGTCTACGAGGTTCGGTACCTCGACACCACTCCGCTGGAGGGCTCGGCCCCCGCATGAACACCTTCCTGTGGATCCTCGCCGCCCTGGTCGCGGCCCTCTTCTTCGCATCCGGCGCCAAGAAGCTGCTCCAGTCCAAGGAGCAGTTGGCCGCCGGAGGCTTCGCGTGGACGGAGGACTTCAGTCCCGCGATGATCAAGGCGATCGGCGTCCTGGAGATCCTCGCGGCGATCGGCCTCATCGTCCCGCCACTCCTCGACATCGCACCGGTCCTGGTACCGCTGGCGGCCGCCGGCCTGGTCCTGTTGATGCTGGGCGCAACAATCACCCACCTCCGCCGCAAGGAACTCTCGGCGATCGGCATCACCTTGGTCCTGGCGCTCCTCCCCCTCATCCTCGTCTGGGGCCGCTTCGGCCCGTCCCCGCTGAGCTAGCCGTACTCACTTCGGTCTGGGCCAAATCGACTGGCGAGCTCGGCCGGCGCGGACGAAGATGGCCCGCATGAGCGACGAACCCGCACGCTGGAGCCAGGCAACCGTCTACCCGGACATGTGGGCCGACCCGGACGACGACCCCCGCAACAACGAAGACAGCCCGGACGGCGAACTGGCGACGCTGCAGGACTTCCTGAGGAACTACCGCATAACCCTGCTGATGAAGTGCGAGGGCCTGACCCCGGAGCAACTGGCCCGTCGGTCGGTGCCGCCGTCGACGATGTCGCTGCTCGGCCTGCTCCGGCACCTCGCCTGGGCGGAACGGGACTGGCAGAACTGGATCACCGACGGCGACCCGCGGCCGAACCTGTACGGCGAGGGTGACGGCGGTTTCGAGGGGGCCGTCGCCGACCAGGCCGAGGTTGACGCCGCGTACGCCGCCCTGGCCCGCGAGCAGGCCGCAACCGACGCCGCCCTGGCCGAACACCCGGACCTGGGCGAGCGCGTGGGCAAGGACAAGATCGCCGTCCGGGAGTTGCTGGTCCACAGAATCGAGGAGTACGCCCGCCACTGCGGCCACGCCGACCTACTCCGCGAGTGCGTCGACGGCCGGGTAGGCCAGTAGCTTTCAGCGGCCGCCGGTGAAGGCGATGCCGTTGGTGATTTGTTTTTGGGCGAAGAAGAAGATGGCCAGGCATGGCAGGGTGATCAGGACTGAGGTTGCCATCAGCAACGGGGTGTCGGTGCCGTTGACGGACTGGAAACCGGCCAGGGCCAGCGGCAGCGTCTTCCACTGGTCGGAGTTGATGTAGATGGCGGGGCCCAGGAAGTTGTTCCAGTAGCCCATGAACAGCAGGATCGAGATGGCGACGACGGCGGGCCTGGCCAGCGGCAGGTAGACCGAGAGGAACATCCGGAACCAGCCGCAACCGTCGACCACCGCGGCGTCGGCCAGTTCGGACGGCATCCGGGAGAAGAACTGGCGGAACAGGAAGATGTAGAAGGGCGACCCGAAGAACGCCGGCAGGATCAGCGGGTAGAGGGTGTCGATCATGCCGAGGTTGTTGAAGAGCATGAACTGGGGAACCATGGTCACCTCCCCCGGCAGCAGCATGGTGGCCAGGACCACACCGAAGACGACGCCGGAGAAGCGGACCCGGAGCCGGGCGAAGGCGAAGCCGGCCAGGGCGCAGGAGAAGACGGTGCCGACGATCGGGATCAAGGTCGTGAGCACCGAGTTGAGGGCGTAGCGCCAGAACGGGAACGACGTGATGGCGCGGGCGTAGTTGTCCCAGAGGAATTCGCGGGGCCAGATGCTGGCGCCGGAACTGCCCACTCCCGCCAGGGAGCGCAGGGACGTGGCGATCATCCAGAGGAACGGGTAGACGAAGGCGAGCGAGCCCAGCGCCAGTACGACGTACAGGACGATCGTCAGCGGGAGGTTGCGGCGCCAGTACGGGCGGTCGGCTCGGCGGACGACGGCAGGCTCCTCCAGAGCGGGTCGGGACTCGATCAGGACAGCCATTCAGCCCTTCCTCACCCGGACCCGGCGACGGCGGCCGCCCAGTTCGGTCTCGTAGTACACGGCGAAGGCACTTCCGCGCAGGGTCACGGCGGTCAGCGCCAGGATGATGACGAACAGGATCCAGGCCAGCGCGGAGGCATAACCCATCCGGAAGTTCTGGAACGCGTTGTCGTAGAGGTAATAGACGAAGAACAGCAGCGAGTCCTTCGGGCCGCCGTTCGCGACGAAGCCCTGGGTGAAGATCTGCAGAGCGCCGATGATGCCGGTCAACGCGTTGAACAGGATGATCGGTGACAGCTGCGGCAGGGTGACGTGCCAGAAGAGGCGCACCGGTCCCGCGCCGTCCAGAGCCGCCGCCTCGTACAGGTTCAGCGGCACGTCCTTCAGCCCGGCCAGGTAGATCACCATCGCGCCGCCGACCGTCCACAGACTCATCAGGATCACCGTCGGCAACGCCCAGGAAGCATCGTTGAACCAGCCCGGCCCCTGCACGCCCAGCTTCCCCAGCAGATCGTTCGCCAGCCCGTACTGCGGATTGAACACCCACAGGAACAGCACGATCTGGGCCACGCCGGACACCAGGCTCGGCAGGTACCAGACGGTCCGGAAGAACCGGATCCCCGGCAGGTCGACGTTCATCAGCAGCGCGACCAGGAACGCCAGCGCGGTCTGCAACGGCACGCTGATCACCGCGTAGAGCAGCGTCACCTTGATCGCCTGCGCCACCCGCGGGTCCTGGAAGGCCTCGGTGTAGTTGGCGAGTCCCACGTACCGCGGCGGCGTGATCAGGTCCCAGGAGGTGAGGCTGACGACGATCGAGGAGATCATCGGGCCGACAGTGAAGACCAGGAAGCCGATCAGCCAGGGCGAGATGAACAGCCAGAACGCGATCGTCTTGTCGGCCCGCGGCCACCTGCGCCTCGCCCCGTACGCCGCCAGCCCGATGACGGCGTACAGGACGATCAGCAGCACCAGGAACGGGACCAGCGGCACCAGCGCCGCGGGAACACCCCAGGACTCCGCGAGCGCGCGGATCCAGCCGATGGTCGGGTTCATGGTCTACCTCACTGCTTCAGTGCGGCGGTGCACTTGTCGTTGAGCCCCGGCAGGATCTTCGCCACGTCCTCCTTGCCGCTGCCGAGCGGCGTGTAGCTGGTGATGCCCTTGTCCGCGTCGCCGGAGATCTGTGCCTCCCGCTTCACCGAGGGGCTCACCTCACCGGTCTTCAGCGCGGTGGTGAACGCCGCCAGGTTCCGTTCGGCCGGCAGCACCTTCTCCAGGGTCGAAGTGGACTCGGCGATGATCGGTACGCCGAGCGCCGTGTTCCCCTGGATCAACTGGTTCTGCGCGTCCGGGTTCGAACTGGCGAACTCGACGAACTTCTTCGCGTTCTCGAGCTTCTTGCCGGTCGCGTTCTTCGCGATCGCCAGCCCACCGACCTCCATCGGGAATCCCTTGCCCGGCACCGGCACCAGGGTCCAGTTCGGCTTGCTGATCTTGGCGAAGTCCGCGACGGTCCACGGGCCGAAGTCGCTGAAGGTGCCGAGCCGGCCGGCCGCGAACCACTGCGCCTGGTCCTGCCCCTCGATGTCGAGCGACGATGGCGCGTACTTGTCCTTCTGCAGGTCCACGATGTACTGCGCGGTCTTCAGCCCCTGCGCGTCGCCGAAGGTGCAGGCGGTCGCGTCCGCGTTGTAGAAGCCGCCACCGGCCGCGGTCAGCCAGCCCTTGAACCACAGGTTGCTGGTGCCGAAGACCCGGGTCTTGCCCTCACCGTGGGACAGCTTGGCCGCGATCGTCCGGAACTCCTCCAGCGTCAGCGGTGTCGTTGCGCTCGGCAACGGCAGCCCGGCGGCCTTGAACGCGTCCACGTTGATCGCCATCACCTTGGGCTTGGCGGTGAACGGCATCGCGTAGTACTTGCCGTCGAACTTCAGCGACTCGCTGATGTTCGGCTGGACGAACCTGCCCGGGTCGACCTGCTGCTCGGCGAAGCTCGGCGCGAAGCCGGCCAGGCTGGTGTTGCTGATCTCCATCACCGTCGACTGCGTGCCGGCCGCGATCGAGGTCTGCAGCTTCTGCTCGTAGTCGGACTGGATCCAGTTGGTGGTGACCTTGATGCCCGGGTTCGCCTGCTCGAAGGCGGCCGCGATCGCCTTGAGCGAGGCGGCCTCGGAGTTCGTTCCCCAGAAGGAGAAGGCGATATCACCGTTCTCGTCGCCGGCACCGCTGTTGGCGGCGGGTTGACTGCCGGTGGCGCATCCGGCGGCGAGCAGCAGGGCGGCCAAGCCCGCTCCGACAGGGAGGAGGCGGCGGTTGAAGAGCTTCATGAGAGGTCCTTCGTCTGAGGGCTGACCCGGACGCTGTCGCCGGGCTCAAGGGTTCTGGTGCCGGCTGATCCGACCGTCACCGTAAGCGGCCCCGGTCCGCCGTACAGGGTGATCTCGGTCGTCCGCCGTCCTTCTTGGGTGATGCCTAGGTCCCAGTCGCCGACCCGCACGTGGTCGGCCCGCAGCCAGCCGATCTCGGCCGGCAGATGGGAGTCGATGGTCAGGGACGCCGACGCGGCATCCGGCTCCAGCCCGAGCAGGCCGGCCACCAGGTGCTGGACGACGGTGAAGGAGACCTCCGGGTAGTCGTCCCGGCTGTCGATCAGGTGCCGCAGCCAGCGCCACCCCGACTGGTCCCGTCGGTGCCGGAAGAACACCTCCGGCAGATAGCTGAACGCCTCGATGTTGGGCGGCGGGCTCGACTCGAGGTGCTCCTCGATGAAATCGAGAAATCGTTCGTTGCGTTCGCCGGTCCCGCTCAGGCCGAGCATCGGGACGAACCAACTCGTCTCCAGCCCCCAACCGAAGTCGAGTTCGGAGTCCTTGGCCCGGCCGCGAGCGAAGCTTCCGCTCGCGTCGTCCCACCACGCCGCCAGGAATCGCTCCTGGATGACGCCGGCCGCCGTCCGGTACGAGTCGCCGTGCTGCCGGGCGACCGCGTTCAGGGCGGCGTAGTGCAGCGCCAGCCCGTCGGCCGCGACGGTCAACGGCCGCTCGGGGTGTTCGTTGTAGGTGGCGGTCCCGACGAAGATGTCGCCGGTGCCCGGAGCTTCGGGGACGCCGTCGCCGTCGCTGTCGTGCGCGGTGACGAAATCCTCGACCGAGCGCAGGTAGTAGGCCGCCAGATCAGGGTCGTCGATCCAGCGCCGGTCGCCGGTCCAGTCGTACTGGCCCAGCGCCCGGTAGGTCAGGTCGAACACCGCGGGGATCTCCCGGACGAAGTGCTCGTCGCCGTGGTAGTCGAGGTCGGCGATGGCGCCGTCGAAATGGAACGCCCAGAGCGGATACCACCGGCGCGCGGCGGTGGCCGAGCGGGCGAAGTGGCGAAACATCGCGAAGTTCTCCGCGTCCAGACCGAGCAGATGCGCGCCGACGGCCTGGTGGCAGACGTCGCGCGAGTAGAACATCGGCCGGGACGGATAACCCGCCCAGTACGACGGCAGATGGCCCGGCGCCGCGTCGGTCTGAACCCAGGCCAGGGCACGTTTCCGGGCCCAAACGAAGGCATCCTCGACGTAGCCGAGGTCTGACGTGACGGACAGATCAGACACCTGAGCACTCTTCCGGCAGAAGGGATATTAGCGCTAAAACTAGGCATCTCGAGGACATCCGTCAATATCTTCTGGGGTATCGATTTTACCGCTATAGTCAGCGCCATGCCCGCATTTCACTTCGAGGTCCGCTCCCCCGACGGGGCGATCTGCCGCACCGGCACGGTGTCGGCCGGCGCCACCGTCACCGAGGTCGAGACCGGCGATCCCGGCGTGCTGATCTTCGAGATCACCGCGGTGGGGCCGGTGCGGATCCGCTGGACCTGGCCGGTCGATTCGGCCGTCACGCTGTGGCGGGCGACCCAGGGTTCACACCGTGAGCTGCCGACCGACTGGGGCTCGCATCGCGACATCAGGTCGGTCCGGTCGGCTCCGGTCGCCTCGTTCGTCACCGCGGACGACCTGAGTCCTTGCACGATCTCGCTCTCCTCCGCGGTGCGCGGCTGCGACTTCGCGATCGGCGTCAACGAGGAGAGCGCGGAGCAGTTGATCCAACTGGCCGTGGACGACGTCGAGCCGACCGATGGCGAGCACCGCTTCACCCTGCGGATCGACCTCCGCGGCCTGCATTTCGCTGACGCTCTGCGCGGGGTGACGGATGCCTGGACCGCAGAGCTCGGCGACCGGATCACGCCGGTGCCAGAGCTGGCTCGCCAGGCGATGTATTCGACCTGGTACTCCGACCACCAGCACGTCTCGGCGGAGTCAGTAGAGCACCACGCCCGCGTCAGCGCGCCGTACGGGTGTAAGGCGGTGATCGTCGACGACGGCTGGCAGACGGCGGACACTGCTCGCGGGTACGCGCATTGTGGTGACTGGGAGCCGACCAGCAGCACGTTCCCCGACATGACCGAGCACGTACGCCGGGTCCACGAGCTCGGCCTGGACTACGTGCTGTGGATCGCGCCGCCGTTGATCGGCGCGCACTCGAAGGCGTGGGACCGGTTCAAGGACCGCACGCTCGGCTACGTCGACGGCCTCAGCGCGTCGGTCCTGGATCCGCGCTATCCCGAGGTCCGCGAGCACATAATCGAGTGCTGCGTCCGGCCGGTCCGGGACTGGGGCGTCGACGGGCTCAAGATCGACTTCATCGACTCGTGGGCCGGGCAGGACGCACCGCCCGCGCCGTACGGCGACTGCGAGACGGTCGACGAAGGCGTCGAGCTGATCCTCGAGGCCGTCACGGCCGAGCTCAGGCGGCTGCGGCCCAGTCTGCTGATCGAGTTCCGGCAGGACTACGTGAACCCGCGGCTGTGGCGGTTCGGCACCTTCCTGCGGGCGGGCGACTGCCCGATGGACGCGGTGGAGAACAGGGTGCGGACGATCGACAGCCGCTTGCTCGCGGGTGATCGCGCCGTCCACTCGGACATGCTGATGTGGCATCCGTCCGCCACCAAGGAAGCCGTCGCCCAGCAGTTCATCGGGGTCCTGTTCAGCACACCGCAGGTGTCCGTCGAGCTCGCGAGCCTGCCCGCCGAGCACGACCGGGTGGTGCGGTTCTGGCTTGGGTTGATGAAGGACCACGCGGACACGCTGCTGCACGGAGTACTGCGGCCGTCGCGGCCGGACGCGCGATACACGCAGGTGACCGCCGTCGGCGAGAAGACCACCGTGGTGGCCGTTTTCTCCAACCCTGTGGTGCGTTTGAGCGATCCACGCGAGGTGGCGCTGCTGGTAAACGGTGGCAGCGCGCCGGGCTTGCTGGTGGAAGGTGCGGGTACTGGACCCGTTCAGCTCGTAGTGTCTGACTGCGCAGGCGCCGAGTTGTCCCGGACGACGACCACACCGCCCGCCGGGCTGTGGGCGGTCGACGTACCGGTCGGTGGGGTGGCACGGATCGAGAGGGGCTGAATGGCAGTCGAGAAGAAGCGACCGGTACGCCGGACGACCGTGGCCGACGTGGCCCGGCTGGCCGGGGTCTCGGCGATGACCGTGTCGAACGTGCTGAACGCGCCGCACCGGGTCAGCGAGCCGACGGTCCGCACCGTACAGGCCGCGATCGACGAACTCGGCTACACGCCGAGCCACGCGGCCCGGGCGTTGTCGTCCGGCCGGAGCCAGGTCATCGGGCTGCCGCTCTACCTCGAGGACGACACGTTCGCCGACCAGAACCCCGGGCTGGGCGGCTTCCTGCACGGCTTGCTCGGCGGATTGGTGAAGGCCGCCGCGGTCTCCGGCTACGGCGTGCACGTGACCACGCCGACCGAGGGCGCAACCGAGATCGCCCTGTACGAGAAGCTGATCGCGGCCCGGCAGGTGGACGCGATCGTCGTCCTGGAGACGATGCCGCGCGATCCCCGGATCGAGTTCCTCAGCAACCGCGGCTTCCCGTTCGTCGCCTTCGGCCGGACCGGGCCGGCCCAGCGGCAGTGCTGGGTCGACGTCGACAACGAGGTGTCGATGGCGGCGATCGCGCGGCACGCCCGCTCGACCGGCCGGACCCGCGCCGCCTATCTCGCGACCGACAGCGGCCTGCCCTGGGTGCATCAGCGGCAGGAGGGTTTCCTGCGCGAGTTCACCTCACCGCACGCGGTCCAGTCGTTCAGCGACCTCGACGCTGTTGTCGCCTACGTGGAAAACGCTCTGGACCGTTCCGACCGGCCGGATCTCTTCGTCGCCGACAACGACGCCTTCGCGGTGGTGGCGATGCGGACTCTGCAGCGGCGCGGTGTGAAGGTGGGGCAGGACATCGCCGTGACCGGCTTCAACGACTTCCCGTTCGCCAGCATGCTGGACACCCCGCTGACGACCGCGCGCATTCCGCTGCGCGACATCGCCGGCTGCCTGTTCGACCGCGCCCTGCACGAGATCAACGGCGATCCGGATCAGCCGGGCCGCCTCGTCACAGCTCCCCTGGTCGTCCGCGCCAGCGCTTAGCGCCTGCCACGAACCTGACGATCCACGGCGATCGGTTGTCCGGTCGCCAAACCACCATCAGCTCGTACGGCGAAGCGTCGGGCACGGGCACGAAGACCACGTCGGGCCGCTGGTTCCGGCGCGCCAGCGAGGTCGGCAGCAGCGCCACGGCCTGGCCGAGCGCGACCACCTCGAGCAACTGCGAGGTGTCCTCGACGACCGGGCCCGCGGTCACCCGGTCGGGATGCCCCAACCAGTAGTCGCGATCGGAATCGCCGGCCCCGGACCACCGCGGCGCCGGCCAGTCGAGCAGATCCGCCGTGCTCAGCACCTCGCGCCCGGCCAGTTCGTGGCCGACCGGCAAGGCCGCCATCCGCGGCTCGCTGACCAGATGCTCCGAGGCCAACCCACCCGCTCTGTACGGCGAACCGAGAATCGCCACGTCCGCACGGCCCGAGCGGACGAACTCGACCTGCTCGCCGAAACCGCTCACCACGACCCGGATCTCGGGTGCCTCCGCCTCGGCCCGGAAGTCCGCGACGACCCGCTGCAGGAGATCGGTGGCGACGCCGGGTTTCGCGGTCACCACCAAGCTCGCGGGATGAGCCGCGCGCCGCGTGCGCAGTACGGCGGAGTCCAGCGCGTCCAGGACCAGGGCGGACTCCTTGAGGAAGGTCTCGCCGGCCTCGGTCAGCGCGATCCGCTGGTCGGTGCGGTCGAAGAGGTCGACGCCGAGCCGCCGCTCGAGCTGCCGCATCGCGCGCGACAGCGGCGGCTGGGCGATCCCCAGCCGTTCGGCGGCCCGGGTGATGTTCAGATCCTCGGCCACCGCACGGAAGTACCGCAGTTCACGGATCTCGGGTTCGGCCATACCGCCAGGGTATGCCCGGGTACCTGATCGGTCTTTTTCTTCCGGCGCCGCGGCGGGTGGACTGAAGACATGACCAAAGACATCGCACTGGTAACCGGTGGGAACAAGGGACTCGGACGCGAGATCGTCCGGCAGTTGGCCACCGAGGGACTGACCGTCCATCTCGGTGCCCGTGACAACGAACTCGGCCGGGCGGCCCAGCGGGAACTGGCGGCCGAAGGACTGGACGTCCGATTCGTCCAGCTCGACGTGACCGACGACGCCTCGGTGGAGGCCGCGGCCAAGTCGATCGAAGCGGAGAACGGCAGGCTGGACGTGCTCGTCAACAACGCGGGAATCATGATCGAGTGGGACACGGCCGCGGCGGACGTGACCGTCGACCAACTCCGCCAGGTGTACGACGTGAACGTCTTCGGCGTCGCCCGGGTGACCCGCGCGTTCATCCCGTTGCTGCGCAGGTCGGCGAACGGCCGGATCGTCAACCTGTCCAGCGGTCTCGGCTCGATCAGCATGCTCAGCGACCCGGAGAACCCGATCTCGCAGCGCGGGTTCCTCGCCTACAGTTCGTCCAAGGCCGCGCTCAACGCCCTCACCGTGCTCTACGCCAACGCCCTGCGCGCTGACGGCATCAAGGTCAACGCCGCCAACCCCGGCCTCGTCCCGACCGACCTGAACGTCCGAGCCAACGTCGACCGCGGCACCCGTACTCCGGCCGAGGGTGTCCAGGCACCTGTCGAACTGGCACTCCGCCCGACGACGACCGGCGCCTTTGTCAGCAGCGGCTCGGCTGTTCCACTTCCCTGGTAAGAGCTCGGCGCGCGAGCACCAGCGTGACGACGGTGCCGACGACGCCTGCGAGGGTGATGGTCAGGCCCGGCCGGATGAAGGTGCCGAGGGCGCCGGCGAGCGCGATGCTGACGCCCTGAATCGCCATCAACCCGCTGGTCTGGACAGTGAACAGCCTCCCCCGGTACGCCGGGTCGGCAGCGCCGAGGATCAACGGATCGATGCCCTGGTTGAACGCGTAGCCACTCCCCGAGATCGCCAGCAACACCGCGGCGACGGCGATCCCGGGAGTGGCCACGAACGCGATCGCGGGAAGCTGGCTCAGCAGGATCAGCGGGATGACGAGCCGTCGCCGGGTGGAAGGCTTCAGCCGGGCGGCGGCGATCTCGCCCAGCACGGTGCCGACGGAGTACCCGGTGAACAGGGCGCCGGCCGCGGTCGCTGCCGCGCCGGTCTCGGTGGTGTAGGCGACGGCGAGACCGTCGGGCATGGACGAGAACGCGGGCACCACCCAGGACAACAGAATCAGCCGACGCAGTCGGACGTTGCCGAGCAGGTACTTCAGCCCGCTGATGGACTCGCGCACCGTGCTGCCGGTGGTCCCGGTGGCAGGCGTGTACGGCGTACCGAAGCCGATCAGCGCGGCCGAAGCGAGGAAGGTCGCCACGTCGAGGCTGAGCAACCAGGCCGGGCCGATCGCCGCGACCGCGACGGCACCGAGCGCGAACCCGGTCAGCACCGTCACCTGACCGATTGCCCTGAGCAAGGATCGGCCGATCGGGAAGAGTTCGGCGTCGAGCAACTGGGCCAGGCTGGCGGCCCGAGCACCGGCGAAGATCGGCGCGACGATCCCGGTCAGCAGCAACAGGCCGAGCAGAGCACCCACTCCGAGACCGGGAATCAGCATCAGCGCGATGCAGGCCGCGCTGATCAGGTCGCAGCAGACCAGCACCCGGCGGGCCGGAAAACGGTCCGAGATCGAGGAGAGCGCGATCCCGCCGACGGCGTACGGCAGGAAGGAACAGACCAGAACCAGGGCCGACAGCAACGGCGAGCCGGTCCGCTCGAAGACCAGGATCGACAACGCCACTTGGGCCGCTACCGTGCCGATCATCGAGACGGCATGCGCGATGAAGACGGCACGCAAGCCCGGGACGCGGAGCACGGAGCGGTAGCCGACAGCTGTGCCGGCACGAGAAGTGGTCACGAGATCGAGACTGGGACAGCGCGCCCGACTGGGATAGATTTTCGGTTGTGGCCGAAAGTCCGCGGGCATGACCGTCCTTCGCTTCACCCAGGCCGACGCCCTGCGGTGCCGGTTCGGCACGTCGCCGCTGTGGGAGACGATGTCGGCGGTGCGGGTGCTGCACGGGCATCATCACCGGCCGCTCTACTCCCCGTGGATAGCCACCAAGGCTGAGCGTGCGGCCGATCTCGACCTCCGCCTGCTCCGGGCCGTCCAGCCGCGCGCCGGGTTCACGCCGGACTTCCTGACCCCGCCGCCCAGGGCGTCCCGGGCGAGGTTCGCGACCGAGATCGCCCGGGTTCGGGGTACGCCCCTGGATCGGGTGCGCGCCGAGTTGATCCGCTCGCGGGACGAGTTGAACAATCCGGGCGCGGCCGAGATCAATGGCATGCTGGCGGATCCGGCCGGAGCGCGGGAGCGGTTGGCCGACGAGATCGAGGCCGCGTGGGCGGCGCTGATCGAGCCGGACTGGTCGATGATCAGCCGCGTTCTCGACGACGACATCGCCCATCGTGGCGAGCAACTCACCTCCGGCGGGCTGGCGGAGTTGTTCGACGATCTGCACCCGACCCTCACCTGGGAAGACGATCGACTGGTCGCGTCGCGCAGTCGCGGGGAAGATCGTGAACTGACCGGAGAGGGGCTGCTGCTCGTCCCAGGAGTCTTCGCCTGGCCCTTTCTCGTGATGGTGGTCGACCCCAGCTACCAACCGACCTTGGTCTACCCGGCCCGGGGAGCAGCGCGGCTCTGGTCGGACGCGCCGCCGCCGCCCGATCCGCTGGCGCGGTTGCTCGGCCGGACCCGGGCGACGTTGCTGGTCGCCCTCGATCCACCCGCCACCACGAGCGCCCTCGCAGCGCAGTACGGGCTGGCGTTGGCGACGGTGGCGGAGCATCTGGCCGCGTTGCACGGAGCGGGGCTGGTCACGCGGCGGCGGACGGGTCATCAGGTGCATTATCGGCGGCCCGAGGTCGGGCAAGCCGTCGTCGATGCCTCCATCGGGTGAGTGAGAATGCACGAGTGAGCAAGGTTCCGAAGGCAGCCGCGGCCAGCAACCGCCACACCCGCCGCTGGCCGGCCTCGCTGGCAGTGGTCGCGGCGCTCGGGCTGCAACTGGCGATACCGCCGCAGATCCTGGACGCGCCCCGCTGGATCATGCCCGCGTGCGGCGCCGCGCTGCTGGTGCCGCTGGTCTGGACGAACCCGTTCCACCTGCGCCGCGACGAGGCCTGGTTGCGGTGGATCGAACTGGCGCTACTGGCCGTGCTGGTCGGGATCAACGCGGTCTACCTGGCCGGGATGATCGGGGTACTGACCGCCGGCGACACCGGCGACGGCAAGGTGCTGGTGAAGGCCGCGCTGCTGATCTGGGTGACGAACGTGGTCGCCTTCGCCGTCTGGTACTGGGAGATCGACCGCGGCGGGCCGTTCGCGCGAATGCCCGAGCACGACCACGAGGAGGAGCGACCGGACCTGCTCTTCCCGCAGATGACGGCCGACATCCCCGGCTGGGAGCGCTGGTTGCCGGGCTTCACCGACTACCTGTTCGTCGCCTTCACCGCGGCAACCGCCTTCAGCCCGACCGACACGATGCCGCTCACAGCGCGGGTGAAGACCCTGATGGCGATCCAGTCGGCGATCTCGCTGCTGACCATCGCCGTAGTCGCCGCGCGCGCGGTCAACGTCCTGTAGGGAAACGGCCCCGACGTCCGTACGGCAATATCCCTATCGACGCCACTGTAATGAGTGTGCGAGGGTTATGCCCATGTACAGGTGGGAGCTGTGATGCAGAGCCAGGACGCCGCGCGGACCAAGTCCATCGGACTCGGATTCGCGCTGTTCTCCGCGATCACGTTCGGTGGGTCGGGACCGTTCGCGAAGGCGTTGATCGGTGCCGGGCTGTCGCCCCAGCAGGCGGCCTGGATCCGGATCCTGGGTGCGGCCGCGCTGCTCGTTCCGCTCGTACTGATCTTCCGGGGCAGCGCCGGTCTGCGCGCCGCCCGGGCCTCCTGGCCGCAGTTGGTGCTCTACGGGCTGACCGGGATCGCCGGTTGCCAGACACTCTTCTTCATCGCCGCCAGCCGGCTGCCGGTGGGCGTGGCGATCCTGCTCGAGTTCTCCGGCCCGGTGCTCGTGGTGGCCTGGCTCAAGTTCGGTCGGAAGGTGGCCGTGCCGAAGTCGGCCGCGCTCGGCGTCGGGATCGCCCTGATCGGACTCGCGACCGTGGTCGAGATCTGGGCCGGCCTGCAACTGGACCTGGTCGGCCTGCTGGCCGGGCTCGGCGCCGCTGCCTGCCAGGCGACGTACTTCATCCTGATCGACAAGCTGACCGGGGTCGCCGACCCGCTGGTGATGACGGCGGCCGGCAGTGTGGTCGGCGCGGTGGTGCTGACCGCGATCTCGTCGCCGTGGACGGTTCCGTGGAACGCGCTGACCGACACCATCGCGATCGGTGACCGGTCGGCGCCGGGCTGGGTGTTCGCGGCCTGGCTGATCGTGGTCAGCACCGTGGTCGCGTACCTTGCCGGCGCCGCCGCGGTCCAGCGGCTGTCCGCGGCGATCGGCGGCGCGGTCGCGTACGTCGAGGTGGTGGCGGCGAGCCTGTTCGCCTGGTTGCTGCTGAACGAGACCCTCAGCACCAACCAGATCATCGGCGGCGCCATCGTGCTGCTCGGCGCCTTCGTCGCCCAGTCGTCGGTCGGCAAGGTCGTGCCGCCGGAGGTTCCACCGCCGGGGGATGATGGCGAGCATGGAATCCATCGCGGTGACGTCGTCGGGGCAGCTCCGGGGCAGGACCACTGAAGGGATCACCGCCTATCTGGGCATCCCGTACGCCGCGGACCCGGTCGGACCGGCCGCGTTCGAGGCACCGCGTCCCGCTGCCGGCTGGGACGGAGTGCGGGACGCGACCTCGCTCGGAGCCACCGCGCCGCAACCGCCGTACGAGCCTCCGTACGACGTACTGCTGACGAACCCGACCATCCCGGGCGCCGGCTACCTGAACCTCAACGTCTGGACGCCTGGTGGATCAGGCCTGCCAGTGCTCGTCTGGCTGCACGGCGGCGCGTTCCGCAACGGGTCGAACGCGGCCCCGGCGTACGACGGGACGGCGTTCGCACGGGACGGGGTGGTCCTGGTCAGCGTCAACTACCGGCTCGGGGTGCAGGGATTCGGTGTCGTCTCCGACGGGCCGAGCAACCGCGGCCTGCTCGATCAACTCGCCGCGCTGCAGTGGGTTCAGGAGAACATCGCGGGGTTCGGCGGTGATCCTGACCAGGTGACCATCGCCGGGCAGTCGGCCGGTGGGATGAGTGTCGCCACGTTGATGTCCATCCCCGCCGCGCACGGGTTGTTCCAGCGGGCGATCGTGCAGAGCGGGACGGCGCAGGCCACCGCGCTGGCTTCCGACGGAGCACTGATCACGGGCGAAGTTGCCAAGCGGTTGGGTGTTCCGTCGACGGCGGCCGGTCTCGGGTCGGTCAGCGTCGAGGATCTGCTGGCGATCCAGCGGGTGGTGTCGTTGGAGTTGCGGCAGAACCCCGATCCGGTCCGGTGGGGGCCGACCACCGTCGCTGCCGGCGGTGGAATCATGCCGTTCTTCCCGGTGATCGACGACTCGCTGATCCACGAACGGCCGATCGACGCCATCACCGCGGGTGCGGCTCGCGGTGTCGAGTTGCTGGCCGGCGTCACGACGGACGAGTTCCGGCTGTTCTCGATTCCTTCCGGACTGGCGGCGTCCATCGTGCCGGAGGTGCTGCCGATGCTGCTGCGGCGGCAGGGCATCGATCCGACGATCGCTGAGTACTACGCCGCGCAGCGCCCGGGCCAGTCACCCGGTGAGGTACTCGGCGCGATCACGGGCGACGGGTTCTTCACCTGGCCCACGATCCACCTCGCCGAGGCGCAACGCGCGCACGCGGCGACGTACCGGTACGAGTTCGCCTGGCAGTCGCCGATGCCCGGGCTCGGGGCGTGCCACTCGCTGGAGTTGCCGTTCGTCTTCGACACGCTGGCAACGGCTCGGTCGCCGCTCTTCGGGACGGAGTCGCCGCAGGAACTGGCCGATCGGGTGCACGCCGCGTGGGTGAGCTTCGTGACCATGGGAAGCCCGGGCTGGCCGCGGTACGACGCGACCGCCCGGCCCGTGATGGTCTTCGATCACCCGGATTCCCTGGTCGTGGAGAACCCGCGTGGCGCCGAGCTCGCGGTCTGGAGTCAGTGAAGTAGCGACACGACCAACTCCTTCGGCAGGCCGTGGGTTTCGTGCAGGTACTCGAAGTCCGTCTCGTCCAGGGTCTTCTGGAAGCGTTCGTGGCCGAGGATCCGGCGGCCGCGCTCGAGCAGGTTGCTGAACCGGATCTCCTCGTCGATCAGCATCCGGCGGACCAGGGTGAGGACCTCGCCCTGGTGGAAGTGCTCGCTGGTGTGCTCGAACAACTCCATCGGCAGGTCCGACAGCGTCCTGGTGTCGTCGCTGCGCCACAGGATGGTCAGCACCCGGCGGATCAGCCGGCGCAGCACGTAGCCGCGCCCGGTGTTCGACGGGTGCACGCCGTCGCCGATGATCACCATGCTCGACCGGAGGTGGTCGATGACGATCCGCTCGTCCTCCTCGTCGAGCTTCCACAACTCCGGCACGATCCGCGTCCACGGCTCGAACAACTCGGTCTCGTACACCGAGGTCTTGCCCTCCAACAGCATCGACAGCCGCTCCAGGCCGAGCCCGGTGTCGATGTTCTGCTGCTGCAGGGGTTCGAGCGAGCCGTCCTCGAGGCGGCGGTACCGCATCATCACGTGGTTCCACACCTCGACCCAGCGGTCGTCCGTGGTCGGTGTCCCCTCCGGTGATCCTTCGCCGGTCCACAGGAAGATCTCCGAGTCCGGTCCGCAGGGTCCGGTCGGGCCGTTCGACCACCAGTTGTCGTCGGTGGTCAGCTCGATCGGAACGCCGAGCGACTGCCAGGTGCGCAGCGACTCCTGGTCCTGCTCGATCTGGTCGTCGCCGCCGAACACGGTCACGTACATCCGTCTGGGGTCGATCCCGAACCCGTCGGTGAGCAACTCGTAGCCCCAGCGCAGGGTCTGCTCGCTGCCGTAGTCGCCGAGCGACCACGAACCGAGCATCTCGAACACGGTCAGATGGGTCGGATCACCGACTTCGTCCAGATCGGTGGTGCGCAGACATCGCTGGACGCCGACCAGTCTGCGACCCAGCGGATGTGGTTCGCCTTCCAGATAAGGCGTCAGCGGATGCATGCCCGAGGTGGTGAACAGCACCGGGTCGCCGGGCCGGGGAATCAGCGAGGATCCCGTGGTCGGGATGTGGCCGCGGGATGTGAAGAAGTCGATGAAGTTCCGGTCGATGCTCATGGGAGTGGTCCTTTTCTGGAGATGACCGGAAAGGGACCGCGGGCCGGGACAACAGAAAACCGGCGGACCGTTTCCGGTCGCCGGTTGGGGTGAAGAAGATGTCAGGCAGCGGCAGCCGGAGAGCGGGAAGCTCGTACGGCTGCTGCAAGTCGGGACATCTGATGCATGGCGTCAACAGTACATGATCGTCAGCGGACGTCCAGCAACTGCCGGAGCAGCTCACCCGACCGCGCCCAGGTCCACTCGTCCCGGACCCACGCTCGGCCCGCCTCGCCCATCGCTCGCGCCCTGGCCGGATCCGTCAGCAGTTCCGTCAGTCGTACCGCCGTCGCGACCGGGTTGTAGGGATCGACCAGATAACCGGTCTCGCCGTGCCGCACGGTGTCCGCCGCTCCGCCGGAATCGCCCACGACGACCGGCTTCCCGGTCGCGGACGCCTCCAGCGTGACGATGCCGAGCGCCTCCGGCTCGAGGCCGAAACGCCTTGTCCTGCAGGGCATCGCGAACACGTCGGCCGCATCGAGGTACGGCGGGATGTCGGCCCACGGCACCGAACCGGTGAACCGTACGGCGTGCGCCACACCCGTCCGCCGGGCGAGTTCCTCGAGCCGGTCCCGGTCGGGTCCACCTCCGACGATCAGCAGGACCGCCTCGGGGACCTCGGCGCGAACTCTCGGCCAGCCCTGGATCAGCGTGTCCTGTCCCTTGCGCGCGACCAACCGCGACACACAGGCGACCACCGGGACGCCTTCGAGCCCGAGCCCTTTACGCACCTGCTCTCCCCCGCTTTCCGGGAAGAACCGCTTGGTGTCGACTCCTGGGGTCAGCCGCCGCATTCGGTCGGCCGCCGGTCGGGAAAGGGCCGGCGCGATCTGTGCCGCACACCAGGTGGAGACGCTTGTCATCGTGTCAGCCGCATCACCGATCCGGCGCAGCGCCTGTCGTGCTCCCGGCGTCCCGGCCCACCAGGTCTCGTGCCCGTGCGTGAGCGCCACGATCCGCCTCGCCCCGGCCTTCCGCAGCGCGGGCCCCATCAGTCCGAGCGGGGCAGCCGCACCGAAGAGGACCCGGTCAGCGCCGTACTCCCGCATCACCCGTACTGCGGACCGAGTGACCCGCGGCGTCGGCAACAGCATCGCGGTACGGTCTCGCACTACCGGAAACGACAAGCCTTCGTCGTACTGCGTATCGCCCGGCGTCCGGCTGGTCAGCACCACCAGGTCGGGCAGTTCGTCGCACAGCGACCGCACGAACGTCTCGATCCCGCCTTGGCGTGGCGGGAAGTCGTTGGTGACGACGAGGACGGTCATTTCTGGACCAGTGGTGGAATCGTCTGGCCCTGCTCCGTCGCCCAGGCCCGGCCCATCGCGATCCGCTCGGGCGGCGTCGGATGGCTCGCGAACAGCCAGTACCGCCAGCGGCTGGGCTCGAGGCCGGAGATGTTCCGAACCGAGAGTTGGTGCTGCATGTCGATGAAGTCGCCCGGCTCCTTCGTCAGTTGCAGCGAGTGGTAGTCGGCCCGCGCCTCGATCCTGCGGCTGACCAGATTCTGCACCGGCGAGGCGAGGAACGTCCCGGCCACGATCAGCGCCAGCAGGAAGGCGGTCCGGCGCGGATCGGCCATCCGGGCCCCGAGCAACAGCTTCAGCAGCACGACGGCGAAGGCGGCGCCGAGGGCGCCGATCAGCGTGCCGTGCAGGACGTCGTCCTCGGCGGCATGGCCGAGCTCGTGCGCGACCACCAGCCTGACCTGGGCCGGCGGCGCGTCGTTCAGCAGCGTGTCGTAGACGACCAGCCGCCGGGTCGAACCGAAACCGGAGACATACGCGTTCAAGGTCGTGGTCCGCTTGGACGCGTCCGCGACCAGCACGTCCTTGACCGGTACGCCGTCCTCCTCGGCGAGCTGGATGAACTCGGTGCGCTGCGGGCCCGGCGCCATCGAGGTGAACTCGTTGAACCGCGGCTCCACCAGCACCGGATAACCGAACGAGACGCCGAGCACCAGCACCGGACCGGCGATTGCCGCAGGCACCCACCACCAGGTCTTCCAGCGTTTGGCCAGCGCGATCAGCCCGACGCTGATCGCGATCAAGGCGATTGCCACCAGCAACCAGTTGACCAGCCGGTCCCGCAGCCACAGCGGCCAGGCTTCGGTGGACAACCCGTACTTCCGGGTCACCCGCTCGGCCATGATGTCCGTCGGCATGGTGATCACGCTCGCGATCAGGCCGAGGATGAGCACGAGCACCGGCACAGCGAAGTACCAGCGGCGCAGCTTGAGTACGTCGTACAGGCGGCGGCCGAGAGGGCTGAAGCCGATCGCCAGCGGCACCAGCAGCGACAGCACCCACGACGTCGTCGACCAGGGCAGCAGCTCCTCGCGGAACTGCTGCTGGCGCTCGATCTCAGCGGTGGTGAAGTCGATCGCCGGATTCGGCTCCGGCAGGTCGATCAGATGCCAGGGCGTGGTCGTCACGATGACGATCACCAGGGCGGCGGCAAGCAGCACAGCAGCGCCCGCGGGCGCCCACTTGGCGGCTCGCTCAGACACCGGCCAGCCTCTTGAGGTACTTTTGCCAGTCGGCCGTGAACTCCTGCTCGGTGGTGCCGAGCACGGTGCGGAAGGCGTCGGCCAGTCCGGTCGGGCTCTTCGACGCGTGCACGGCCCGGTAGAACTTCACCAGCTTGCTCTGCCCCTCCCGCTCGGCGATCAACCGGCAGGCCAGCCAGCCCGACTCGTACGCGACGGGCAGGTCCGCCGACGACGCGGCGAACGCTTCCGGCGCGGGCAGCGCCTTCGGCACCTTGCCCGCTCGGATCGCCTTGAACAGTTCCTTGGCCGCCGACTCGTCCTGCACGGACACGGCGGTGAAGGCGACGTAGTCGGCGAACCCCTCGGCCAGCCACAACGGCACCGGCGAAGCGGTCGCGGTCGAGGCGACGTGCGTGGTCTCGTGGGTCAGCACGATCCGGCGGCCCTGCTTGCCGAGCTCGTCGAACAGCTTCGGGTTCGCCACGATCCGGGTCGGCGCGCCCGCCTGCGGCGTGTCCAACTCGGCCATCGTGACCGCGGCGATCTGGGTGTAGGCGTTCGGCTGGGCCCCGAGCACCGCCTCCATCTGGGCCTGCTTGGCCGGCAGGTAGATGACGGCCTTCTGCTTCCAGTTCTTGCCCCAGACCTTGGTCACCGACTCGACCGCGCGATCGGTGACGGTCGCGTAGTCGTCCGCGTCGGCCTGCGAGTCGAGGCTGATCACCAGGCTGTGCTCGCCCTTGGCGACCTCGATCCCACCCAGCGACCAGATCGGCCGGCGCTGACCGGCCACGAACCGCTCGGAGAAGGACGCGGCGTAGGTCTCACCGTCGCGGGTCACGAACGTGACCGGCAGTGTCTCCCGGGCGGGCTTCAGGTCGTACCCGGTGATCTGCCAGGACACCTCGACCTGGGCCAGCCAGGCCTCGGTGCCGCCCAACTCGGTCTGCCGGTCCGGGGTCAACGCCGCGGGGTCGTCGCTGACGTAGCGCATCCGGAAGGTGGCCAACGGCAACTTGCCGAGGTTGGAGTAGACGGTCCGGGCCTGCTCGTCGAACGCCTTCGCCTGCGGATCGAGCGTGCCCAGGAAGGTGGCGCGGCTCTCGTTCTCGATCGCCTCGGCCATCTTGTCGAGCACCGCCTGCCCGGCCGCGTTGCGGCGTACGCCGTCGGCGACGTCGTCGGGGGTCTGCGAGGTGGTCTCGGAGGGCTGCGTGGTGTTGCCGGCGGCCCCTGGGTCGGCAGGCGCGTCGGCGAGTTGGCGCAGCCCGGCGAATCCGGCCGCGCCGACCACGCAGACCGCCACGCCGAGCGCGACCTTCTTGACTATCGGGCCGTGGCTGGACAGGAACGACCCGGCCGCCTCGAGCATCGGCGGCCGCTTGATCCCGTCCACGGCGTGCTGGGCCGGGATCTGGATCGTGGTCTGCTCGGACGGCGAGACCCGGTCCGCGGCGTCGTCGCCCCGGCGCAGCGTGTCGCCCTGTTCGTCGATCACCTCGGCCCCTCGCTGCTCACCTGCCCCAGTCAGGGGAGTTACTTTAGGTGCTCCTCAGACAGTGAAGCACTTGGTGGGTGAAACGACTCGGCTCCGGGGTGCTGTCCCCGGAGCCGAAGGTCATGCCTGAACGGGCGCGATCAGCCCGGGCGGACCGCGCCGACGTAGCCCGACATGTAGTCGATGGCGTCGGTCTTCACCGGCTTGCCCGGCCGCGGCGCGTGCACCATCCGGCCGTTGCCGATGGCCATGCCGACGTGGCTGATCGGGGAGCCGAAGAAGACCAGGTCACCCGGCTGCAACTGGCTGCGGCTGACCCGGCGGCCCTCGCCGTACTGCGCCTTGGACGAGTGCGGCAGCGAGACGCCGGCCTTGCCCCACGCGTACAGCGTCAGACCCGAGCAGTCGAAGCTGCTGGGTCCTTCGGCGCCCCAGACGTAGCTGTCGCCGATCTGGGCCATCGCGGCCTGGACCGCGACGCCCGCGCGGCCGTTGGCCGGCACCGGGGTGTCGTCGTCGTCCATCCGCTCGCCGTCGCGGCTCGGCCGCTCCTTGCGGGCCTCCTCGGCTTCCTTCTCGTTCTCTTCCCGGATCTTCTCGCGCTCGGAGTCGGTGAGCTTGTCGAGCACCTTCTGCGCGGCGTCCAGGTTCGCGTCGAACTGCTTCTTCAGGCCGTCCTGCTTGGCCTGCACGGCCTGCAGCGCGCCGAGTTCGCTCTGCGCACTGGCCTGGAGATCGGTGAGCTTGCCCTGGGCGGCCTGGAACCGGCGGAGCGCCGAGTTCTGCTGACCGGCGAAGGCCTGGGCCGTGGAGGCCTGGCTGAGGAACTGGTCCGGGTTCGTCGACAGCAGCAACTGCGCCGTCGTCGTCATCCCGGACGTCTGGTAGCCGGCCACCGCCAGCGAGCCGATCTGCCGCTTCACGCCGTCGACCTGGGTCTGCTGCTTGGCGATCGCCGTCTGCAGCGCCTTCACCCGGTCCTGGGACGTCTTGATCTGACCGCGAAGGTCGTTGGCCGCCTCACCGGCGATCTCCGCCTTGTGCTGCAGATCTGCGACTTGAGCCTTCGCCTGCGGCAGCGTGGGCTTCGGATCGGCGTCCGCTCCCTGCTGGATGAAGACCACACCGGCTCCGACAGCGGTGGTGGTGATGGCGGCGAGAGCAATTCCCTTGAAGCGGTTCGTGCGGCCGATGGACACAGCCCGGTCGGTCCCTTCCTCTGCTCGATGCCGTCCCCGTCAACCCGCCGGACCACTGGACCTGGCGGGCCACACCCTCGGCTTGAATCGTGCTGCCCGGCCGGTCTGGTCAACCGGCACTCTGAGGCAACGAGAGGTAAGAGTAGTAACCGATTCGTGACCGGTGCAATCCGCCCCTCTGGTTTGATCCAAACTTAACGTCGGGAAAGCCCTTGCAGACTCAGCACTCAGACCGCGTCGGCCGCGGTTTCGCCTTGCCCAGCAGTGTTTGGCTCGACACTACTGACCGCATGCACCAGCCGCAGCGGCGGGACGAGACCGGACCGGGCCAGCACGTCGAGCGCCGCCAACTCCTCGTCGTCGACCCGCAGCGGGCTCTGCTCCGGGGGCAGGCCGAGCACCACGCTGACCACGCAGTCCCGGCAGCCGGGACCTCTCATCACACACGCGTCGCAGTCGATCAGCACAACGTCCTCCAAAGTGGGGAAGCATCCGGACTTGCATCCGGCTGAGAAGGACGCTAAAGGCCCCCACCGACAGTTTCCGCGTCACCGCGGTACCACGCGGCGCAATGCGGGCGGTTCGGAGTACGGGTCAGGGGCGGGCGATGCGGGCGATCAGGCTGGTCGCGGACAGGGCCCGGGCGCCCATCGTGATGATGCTTTCGGCAACTTCGCGGTCGGTCGAGACGACCACCACCGGGCGGCCGGGCGGCTCGGCGCGAACCAGTTGCCGGATCACCTCATCCGCGATCACGCCGGCCGGGCTGAACCGGACCCGGACACCCCGCGGTGGGTTCAGCTGGACCGGCCCGGACAGCTCGGCTCCGTCGAACACCACCGTGACCTCGATCCGCCGCTGCGCCACCAGCGCGCCCAGCGCCGTGACGAGGCGCTGCCGCTGGGAGTGCAGCGGGGAGTTCGGCCAGGCGGTCTTGGTGACGTTGTAGCCGTCGATGATCAGGTGCACCTGCGGCAGCGCGAGCAACTCGTCGAACAAGGCCGGGTCGTCGTCCGGCGCCGAACGGCCGACCGGTGAGGCCGACGGTTCCACGCCGGCGACGGTGTCGGCCGGGCGCAGATCTCCCCCGGGTGGCAGAGCCAGCTCGCGACGGAGTCCTCCCGCTGCTTCGACCAAGGTGTCCAGGAGCAGCCGGGTCCTGGTGGACGCCAGCTCGCGCTCTTGGCCCGCGGTACGGCGGGCTGCGTGCTCGATCGCCTCCAGTTCGGTGATCCTGGCGCGGAGCTTGCGCAGCTCGCGCTCGACCTCGGCACGGGCCGCGTCGACCCGCTGGTCCGCGGTGTTGGCTTCGGTGGTGCGCAGTTCGAGGTCGCTCTGCAGGCCGGAGATCCGCTGCCGGGCCTCGTTCAGCTTGCGCCGGAGCGTGACGTTCTCCGCCTTGAGCTCGGTGACCTGTTCCCGCAAACGTTCGCGCACTTGACGCGTCTCGGTGCGGGCCTGATCGAGTTGGTCGGTGAGCCGGGCCACCGCGTCGTCATCGGCCCGAGGCTGCTCCACGGGCACCTGGGCCGCCTCGGCGATCCGCTGCTCCCACTCGTCCGGGCGGAGCAGGTAGGCCAGCGCGGCCACCTCGATCGGCTCCGCGGCCGGTACGGCGATCCCCTCGGCGACGGCGTCGCCAAGCTCGGGGTGCTCGCGGCGCACCTCGAAGGCGATCAGCCGGCGGAAGTGGTCGTCGGTCTGCAGGATCGGTCCGAGCACCGACGCCGAGAGCTTCGCGCGCTTGCCCGGCGCGAAGCTGGCGAACCGCCGCAGCGGGGGTGGAATGTCTGTCGCGGGCAACTGACCCAGAGCCTGGGCGGCGAGGTTCAGAACCCGTTGCCGCACCGGTTCGGGCAAGGTGGTGGCAGCGGAGCTCGCGGCGGTGCCGGCCTCAGTCACCGGTCCGCAGTCCGGTCGGAACGGCCCCCTGGCTCAGCCAGTGATGCAGACCACAGCCACCGGGCGCACGGCCCGGAATCGCGGTGATCGCTTGTGTACGCATACAGAGAGCGTAGTCGGTAGTGCGCCGTCGGCCATGTGGTTTGGTGTCGACGAGACAGTGGTGGGCCGCGTGTCCGGTCGGGAAATGTCGGTGCGGGCTTCTAGCGTCGTCGCCATGAGCAGCCCAGCGCCGGATCCAGCCGCTGCCCCGGCGTCCGGACGAACCGCGCCGATCCGTGGCGTGCAGCCGAGCTTCGACGACCTCGGCACCCCGTTGCGGGACGTCACCTTCTGCGTGGTCGACCTGGAGACCACCGGCGGCGCGCCGGGCGATTCCGGCATCACCGAGATCGGCGCGGTCAAGGTTCGGGGCGGTGAACTGATCGGCGAGTTCCAGTCGCTGGTGAATCCGGCCGAGCCGATCCCGCCGTTCATCGCGGTGCTGACCGGGATCACCGACCGGATGGTTGCCACCTCACCCCGGATCGGATCGGTGCTGCCGGCCTTCCTGGAGTTCGCCCGCGGCTGCGTCCTGGTGGCCCACAACGCGCCTTTCGACGTGGGATTCCTGAAGCACGACAGCCAGGTGCACGGGTACGACTGGCCCGACTTCGCCGTCGTCGACACCGCGCTGCTGGCCCGCCGGGTGCTGACGCCGGACGAGACCCCGAACTGCAAGCTCGGCACGCTGGCCAAGCTGTTCCGCACCAAGGTCACCCCCAACCACCGCGCTTTGTCCGACGCGCGCGCGACGGTCGACGTACTGCATGGGCTGTTCGAGCGGGTCGGCTCGCTCGGGGTGCAGACGCTGGAGGACCTGCAGACGTTCTCTTCCCGGGTCGCGCCTCAGGTCCGGGCGAAGCGGCACCTGGCCGAGTCGTTGCCCCACGCACCTGGTGTGTACCTGTTCACCGACGACCGCGGCGAAGTGCTCTACGTCGGCAAGTCGAAGGATCTGCGCAACCGGGTCCGCTCGTATTTCACCGCCTCCGAGACCCGCACCCGGATCGGCGAGATGATCGGCATCGCGTCCGGCGTCCGCGGCATCGAGTGCGGTACGTCGCTGGAGGCCGAGGTGCGGGAGCTCCGCCTGATCGCGGAGCACAAACCGCGGTACAACCGGCGCTCCAAGTTCCCCGAGCGGCAGCACTGGCTGAAGGTGACGGTCGAGCCGTTCCCCCGGCTGTCGCTGGTGAAGCAGGTCCGCGACGACGACGCCGGGTATCTCGGTCCGTTCAGTTCGCGCAAGACCGCCGAGCGGGCGATGGCGGCGCTGCACGAGGCCTTTCCGATCCGGCAGTGCACGGACCGGATGTCCCGCTCCCCTTCGATGTCTCCCTGCGTCCTGGCGGAGATGGGTCGGTGTGTGGCGCCCTGTGACGGGCGGATCGACCCGGAGAGCTACGGCGCACTGGTCACCTCGCTGCGGTCCGCACTGACCGACGACCCCGGACTCGTGGTCGCGGCATTGGACAAGCGGATCGACGTACTGTCCGCGGACGAGCGGTTCGAGGACGCCGCGGTGCACCGTGATCGGTTGAGCGCGTTCGTGCGGAGCAGCGCCAAGATGCAGCGGATGTCGTCGGTCACCGGGTGCGCGGAGATCTGCGCGGCGAGGCGGACCGACGACGGCGGTTGGGAGCTGCACGTCATCCGCCGCGGCCGGCTCGCCGCCGCCGGGATCAGCCCGCGCGGTACGGATCCAAGGAGATACCTGGAGATGCTGCGGGCTTCGGCCGAGACGGTGCTGCCCGGCATCGGACCGGTCGCTGCCGCCTCGCCGGAAGAGATCGAGCTCGTACTGCGCTGGCTCGACTCCCCCGGCATCCGGCTGGTCGAGATGGACGGGACGTGGACCTGCCCGGTCAGCGGAGCGGGTCGCCATGTCAGCCGGCTCGACAACGCCCATTCCAACGAAGACCACCGCGCGCCTGGCGAACCTCGCCGCCGGATGCGCCCGTTGGGTGCGGCCGCGCGGTGACGCTCCTCGTGATGTGATCAAGTTCATGCGGGGTTCGGCATGGTGATCAGGTTCGAGCTGGGTGTCGATGATCTGGCTGACACCCGTTTCGCGATCTCGCCTGCTCAGGAGACCTTGTTCAGCTTGTGGGTGCTGCGCGATCCAGGGATGTCCGCGATGCATCTCCCGTGGCGGCGGTCGGTGATCGGTGAGTTGGATGCGCTCGACATCGAGCTGCTGATGGCGTTGGTCGGCAAAACCCTGGCCCTGCCGGACTTCCTGACCCCTCGGCCATCCGGCTTCGCGCCGTCCTTCGAGGAACAAGTGGCTGTTATTCGCGCCACACCGGCCGAGCTGGTTCGGCGGGATCTGGTGCTCACTCACCAAGGGCGGTTGCCGCAGGTCTTCGAGGACGTGCGGTCGGCCTCGGACGCGCGTACGCAGTACTGGGTGGATGCGATCTGCGAGGTGTTGCGGGGGTATTGGGAGATCGCGCTCGCGCCGAGCTGGGCGAAGATGCGGCTGGTGCTCGAGGGCGATACGACGTACCGGGCTCGGCAGTTGGCCGTCGGCGGGGCGCGGTTGCTGTTCGCGGACCTGAATCCGTTCGTCGAGTGGCAGGACGGCATACTCCGGATCGACCGGATGCTCGGTCATCACGACGTCGCCGCCTCGGGGCGTGGGCTGCTCCTGATGCCGTCGATCTTCGCCTACAAGGCGCTGACGCCGTTGAGCGCCGACGAAGCGCCGTGGCTCGCCTATCCGAGTCGCGGGGTGGCGACGCTGTCCGCCGCGACCACGCGGACGGAATCGGCCTCCCTCGTGGCGCTGCTCGGCCAGCCTCGGGCGGTCCTGCTCCGGATGCTGGACGAACCGCTGCCGACCATCGAGATCGCCCGCCGCCTCGAGGTGACCCCGAGCGCCGTCTCCCAGCACCTACAGGTGCTTCACGCAACGAATCTCGTCAGCCGGGCCCGGGACGGCCGCTACCTGCTCTACCGCCGCAGCGCACTTGGCGACCAACTGCTGGGCTGATGCTCAGGCCTGCGGGAGCGGCGCACGTTCGTCGATCAGGCCCTCGCTCCGCAGATCTGCCCAGACCTGAGCCGGTACCGCGGTGTCGAACGAGGCAAGGTTGCTCCGGGCTTCGTCGGCCGAGCGCATCCCGATGACGACCCCGGCGACTACCGGATGTGCGAGCGGGAACGCGATCGCCGCCTCGGGCAGAGTGACTCCGTGCGCCTCGCAGACGTCCGCGATCCGATGCGCCTTGGCCAGCAACTCCTGCGAAGCCGGCGCGTAGTCGAACCGGGCGCCCTCGGCCGGACGAGCCGACGCGAGCAGACCCGAGTTGAAGATCGCCGCGGCGAGAATCGAGACGTTTCGTTCGGCGCAGGCCGGCAGCAAGGTGTCGAGCGCGCTCTGCTCGAGCAGCGTGTAGCGACCGGCCAGCATCACCACGTCGACATCGCTCTCCCGAACGAGCGTGGTCAGCAAGGCCGGGTCGTACATGCCCGCACCGATCGCCCCGACGAGACCTTCGTCACGGAGTTCGGCCAGTGCGGGATAGCCGTCGCGCAAGGCGGTCTCGAAGTGCTGCTCGGCGTCGTGCAGATAGAGCGCGTCGATCCGCTCCAGCCCGAGCCGGGTGAGCGAGTCCTCAACACTTCGCCGGATGCCGTCCCGGGAGAAGTCCCAGACCCGCCGATGCGTCGCCGGCACCTGGAAGGCTTCATCCAGCCGCCCCTGCGGGTCCTGCGGAACCAGCAGCCGCCCGACCTTGGTCGACAAGGTGAACTCGTTCCGCGGCTGCTCCCGCAGGAACTCCCCGATCCGCCGCTCGGAGTGCCCGATCCCGTAGTGCGGCGAGGTATCGAAGTACCGGATCCCGCCCGCGTACGCCGCCTCCAGCGCCGCGGCCGCCGTCCCGTCGTCCAGCGGCTCGAACAACCCGCCGAGCGGGCCGCCTCCGAACCCCACCGCCGTCACCTCGACCCCGGTCCGGCCGAGCCGTCTGCGCGCCATTCGTTTCGTCATACCCGAAGTCAAACTGCCTGGTCGCGGGTCGCGAATCGATTTAGGTCATTGCTTCATTCAGCTCCCCGGCGCGGGCCGCACTATGCTTCAGCGCGGTAGGGGCTGGTTTCGAGGAGAGGACGACATGGTCACCGCGATCGTGTTCATCAAGGCCGACGTCGCACGCATCCCGGAGGTCGCCGAGCAGGTGGCCGCGATCGACGGCGTCAGCGAGGTGTACTCCGTGACCGGCGGGCTCGACCTGATCGCGATGGTCCGGGTCGCCCACCACGACGACCTCGCCAGCGTGATCCCCGACCACGTGAACCGCGTTCCCGGCGTCGTCAGCACCGAGACCCACATCGCCTTCCGCGCCTACTCCACCCACGACCTCGAGGCCGCCTTCAGCCTCGGCCAGGACGAGGGTGTCTGAGGACCGGATTTCCAGCCTGTCTGACACGCGCTGAAGTTACGGTGAACGCATGAGCAACCCTCCCGCCGGCTGGTATCCGGACCCCACCGGACAGCCCAACACCATCCGCTGGTGGAACGGGACCCAATGGACCAACAAAACCGAGAAGGAAGAGCCCACCGCCGACCAGCCCGACGAGGCTCCCTCGGCTCAGGCTTCGTCCTCGTCAGCTGCGGCTGCTTCAGCCAAGGTCTCCTCGGCTGGAGCTTCTTGGGCTCAAGCCTCCACGCCCGAGGCCTCCTCAGCGCAGACTTCCTCGTTTCAGCCCGCCTCAGCTGACGGTTCCG
Organism: Kribbella sancticallisti; assembly: GCF_039530625.1. Classification (NCBI taxonomy): domain Bacteria; kingdom Bacillati; phylum Actinomycetota; class Actinomycetes; order Propionibacteriales; family Kribbellaceae; genus Kribbella; species Kribbella sancticallisti. The sequence goes on from NZ_BAAAOS010000055.1 coordinate 112,562, forward strand.
CTGCAGATGTGTCCTCAGCAGGGCGCTCCTCCGCCGGAGCCGCGGCCACCGGCGCGTCCTCCGCCGCCGCGTCCTCCGCCACCTCTTCGCCCGCCGTCGGCGACGAGTCGGCGGTCAGTCCGGCAGAGAAGGCAAGGTCCACCTGGATGGACCCGACTCCGATCCCGGCCGCCGCTAATCACTGGACCCAGCAGCCCCGGTCGGTCAACGAGCCCGAGCTCGAGGTCACCACACCTCAGCCGACCGAGCCCGCCCAAACCGGCTGGAAACTGACGCTGGCCAGCGACTCAACCAGCGCTACACCCCAGGCAGGCGACTCCGAACCATCGGCTGCTGCAGAACCCGAGAAGCCAGCTCAATCCTGGGCAGCAACCAACTGGACCCAGCCCCCAACCGAGGCCCCAGTCCCCAAGCCGGACAACGAGCCAACCCAGGTGGTGCCTACCACTCCCTGGAGCCAACAGCCCGACAACGACCAAACCGCGGTCAACACCTGGCACCCCGACGCCCAACAGCAAACCGGCACAGACTCCTGGACCGCAGCCAGCCACCAGCAGGCTGGCGCGGACACGTGGACCGCAGGCGGTCAGCAGCAGGGCGGGATGGACACATGGAGCGCCGACAGCCAACAGCAGGGCGGCTCGGACGCGTGGACCGCAGGTAGTCAGCTGCAGGGCAGCACGGCCGGCGGCTGGGACGCCGCCCCGCAACAGTCCGATACCTGGGGCACCAGCGGCGAGCAACAGACCGGGACCGAGACCTGGTCCGCAGGCGACCATCAGCAGGGCGGCCCGGACGCTTGGACCGCAGGCGGTCAGCACCAGAGCGGCCCGGACACCTGGAGCGCCGACGCCCAACAGCAGAGCGGCCCGGACACCTGGACCGCAGGTAGTCAGCAGCAGGGCAGCACAGCCGGCGGCTGGGACGCCGCCCCACAACAGCCCAATACCTGGGGCACCGACCAGCAACAGACCGGGGCCGACACCTGGCACGCAGCCGACCAACAGCAGACCAGCCCAGAGTCGTGGAACGCAGTTGGTCAGCAGACGGAAGCGGAGCCCTGGAACGCAGGCTCCGAGCAGCAGAGCGGCGCCGACCCATGGGGTGCGGGTGGCCAGCAGCAGAGCGGCGCCGACGCCTGGGGTACGGGCGGGCAACAGCAAGGCGATGCTGGTGCTTGGAACGCAACTGGCGGTCAGCAGAGCGCTGACGGTCAGTGGGGCGCGAGCGCCGTACAGCAGAACAACACCGGCGGTCAGCAAGGGGCTGACGAGCAATGGGGCGCGAACGCGATACAGCAGAACAACGCCGGCGGCCAGCAGGGTGCCGAAGGGCAGTGGGCTGCGGGCGCCGTACAACAGAACAGTGGTGTGTCCTGGGGAGACTCCACCGCACAGCAGGGAGCTGGGCAGTGGAGTGGCGGCGGCACCCAGCAGCAGGCTCCTGCTGATCCTTGGCAGGCGACCCAGCAGCAGGCTCCTGCTGACGCTTGGCAGGGCAACGAAGGGCCGTGGCAAGGCGCCGGCGGATCGCAGGGCGGCGGAGTACGGAAAGGCAAGGGCGGGAACGAAGGCAAAGGCAGCGGCGGGGGTGGCGGGGCTCGTACGCCGCTGATCATCGCCGCAGCGGCCGCGCTCGTGATCCTCATCGTGGCTGCTGTCTTCTACATCACCAAGCAGGGCGACGACGACACCGCCGACCCGACCACCACACCGCAACCCACCAGCACCGGCCCCACAACCTCAGGCACATCCGGCAGCCCCGGCAACCAACTAGGCCAGTCAAAGGACCCGAAGCTCCACGAGGGCGACCGGATCAGCTCCGACGCGATCTCGTTCCCCCGGCAGAACCCACCGTGGTCCGACCGGAAGCGGCTGGTCCCGCAACTGCTGAACTCCAGCGGCCAGTACGTCATGCTGCAGGAGAACTTCGACGGCGAGAACGACTGGTACGCCGACATCTTCGTCGGCGCCCTCGGCACCGCCACTCCGTTCAACGGCGACCCGCAGGCGACCGCGCTGGATCTGTCGACGCAGGTGCGGAGCTCGATGTACGGCAGCATCCCCGTCACGTTCAAGGCGCTCAGCAACGGGGCGGTGAAGCGTTCGGACAAGTCGGGCTGGTTCTACCAGCAGGCCGTCACGGTGAACTCGCCCAAGATCACCTCGCGGGTCCTCACGCTGACCGTCGCGGTCTTCGACCTCGGCGACGGCACCGCGGTCGCCTACATCAGTGACATCCCCGCGAACCGGCCGGACCTGAAAACGGCCGAAAGCACTGTCTACAAGGGAATCAACGTTGGCTGAGAACGAGGACCAGACCCCACCCGCCCCCCGCACCCCCGCCCGCCACAGCGCGCGCCCCCCGGAGCCCCAGGGCCGCCCGGTCCAGCCGACTGTCCCAGCCGATCCCTCCTTGAGCGCCGGGGCAGGTGGCCTGGGTCAGGATGAGTCAGACCCGCTATTCGGCCAGTCGCCCGCCCCCGCGCCGCCGCCACCGCCGCGGGAGCAGTCCACGCCGCAAGCCGGCTCGTGGACTCAGCCACCGTCGCAAGGCGAGACGTGGACTCAGCCAGCGCCGGACGGCGGGACGTGGGTTCAGCCAGTACGACCACAGGAGGCTGCCCCGCAGCGCCCTAGTCAGCATGAGGGTCCTCAAGGCCCGCAGCACTCCGGAACCCAAGGTCCGCCGCAGCCCGGCCAGTACCCGCCGCCGGACGCAGGCACCCAGAGGCCCGGACAGTACTCGCCGGACGCAGGCACGCAGAGGCCTGAGCAGTACTCGCCGGACGCAGGTCCTGCGCCTCACCAGCAGTCAGCTTCGCAAGGCGCTCAACACGCTGGTGGACGACCGCAGGCACCCTCGTACGGCGCTGGTCAGCAGCCGGGCATGCCGCCACGGCCGCAAGATGCCGGTGCTCTCGACCGCCGAGGACCAGCCACTGGAGCTGGACAGGCCCCGGCAAGCGGTCCCGGGCAAACGCCAGGCGGTGGGCTCGGACAGCCACCAGCCGGTGGACCTCGGCACGCGCCAGCCGGTGGACCAGCCCAGGCGCCAGCCGACGCTGGCGGGCAAGGCTCGGCAGGCGGCCCTTGGCAGGTACCAGCGGGTGCAGGTGAGCAAGGCACAGCAGGCAGCTCTTGGCAGCCGACAGCAGGTGAGCCTGGGCAATCGCCAGGCAGTGGGCCTCGGCACGCGCCGACGGGTGGGCCAGGGCAGGTAGCAGGTGGTGAGGGCCGGCAGCAGGGGCCTGGGTGGGGCAGCCAAGGTGGCCCCGGGCAAGGACCTCAGGGTGGTCCTGGCGCCGGGCACGGACGTCAGAGTGGTGAGCCGGCTGGGCCGTGGCAGCAACCCGGCCAGATGACGCCTGGGCAGGTAGGTGGACCGCCTGCCGGGTGGGCGCAAGGTGGGCAGCCGAGTGCGGCGGCGCCTGGACAGCGGACTGGTGGGGCTGGGGTGCCGCCCGTTGGGCAGCCGCAGCAGCAGGTTGCGGGTGGGCGGCCAGGTGCGCCGGGGTACGGACAACAGCCTTCGCAGCAGAGCGGGCCGTCGGAGGCACCGCAGCATGCGCGATCGGGTGCAGAGCCGCACGGGCAGCGGCCGGCGGAGTACGGGCAGGCGGGTGCTGCGGAGTACGGGCTGGCGGGTTCAGAGCAGCACGGGCAGCGGCCTGCGGAGTACGGGCAGCAGGCTGAGCAGTATGGGCGGGTTGGGGACGGGGAGCAGGCGGCGGAGTACGGGCCTGGTGGGGATGGGACTGAGGGGTATGGGCGGGTGGCCTCTCCTCGCGTTGAGGACGGGGGGCGGCGGGCTCGGTTGGTGGGGGCCGTTGGGGTGGTGGTTGCGGCGTTGGTGGTTGCTGGGTTGAGTGTCAACTGGATCTGGGATGCGGCGGATGCTGTTACTCCGGTGGACTTGCCCGCGGCCAACTCGACGCCGATGGTTACGCTCACGCCCTCGGTGAAGCCGACTGCGCCGCCGCCACCGGAAGGCAAGGTCGTCGGGCCCAATATCGTTGCCTTTAACAACGATACGATGCCGTTGATGGGGTCCGCGTGGTCGACCAACAGTGAGAACACCGGCCTGTACGGCGGTGCCGCGACCTGGTTGACCGTGCACAAGAACTACGACGGGAAGACCGCGAGCTGGGGCAACTACGTCTCGTTCGGCGGGTTGAACAAGGGCATCGCGTTCACCAACACCCCGGCCGGGTTGAAGGCCGCGGCGGTGGCGAGCGGGGAGCAGGCGCTCACCCGGCTGTACGACGACAAGATCAAGCCGACCGTGGTCAGGCACCGGCCGATCACGGTGGGCCGGCACCGCGGGCACGAGATCACCGCCCGGGTCCCGGTCAAGGTGCCGTTGCTGAAGGAGACCTACTCCACCATCCTGATCGCCGTGATCGATCGCGGCGACGGTACGGCGGTCGTGTCGATCGGCGACGTCGCCGGCTCGACCCCGCAATGGATCGCGGTCTGGCGGCAGAAGGTCCAGGAGATCAAGATCACCAGCTGACCGAAAGCAGAACCAGTGAGCCCCCGCTCCCCTGATCCGGGGAAGCGGGGGCTCAGTCACAACGAACTAAGAACGAACCTCGACACAAGCAGCGACCCAACGGTCCAGCACGTTCTTCGCCTCGCCGGAGTCGATCGCCTCCGCGGCACGGTCCATCCCGGCCCGGATCCGCCCGACGAGCGGCCCAGTGCTGCCGTCGTGAGCAGCCAGCGCCGCCCCCGCGTTCAGCAGTACTACGTCCCGCACCGCCCCCGGCTCACCGTCGAGCAGCGCGCGAACGACCTTCGCGTTGTACGTCGCGTCCGCACCGCGCAGCGCCTCCGCCGGCACCGGCGCGATCCCCAACTCCCGCGGATCCAGCGTCTCCGGACCTTCGACCACACCACGTCCAACCGTCCACACCTGCGACGTCGTCATCGTGGTCAGCTCGTCAAGCCCGTCATCGCCGTGGAAGACGAGCGCGTCGATCCCACGCCGGGCCAGTACTCCGGCCATCAGCCCAGCGATCCGCCCATCCCCCACCCCGACGGCCTGCGCCGACGGGTTGCCTGGGTTGGCCAGCGGCCCGAGGAAGTTGAAGGTGGTCGGCACACCCAGCTCACGACGCGGTACTGCGGCATGCCGCAACGCCGGGTGGAACGCGGGCGCGAAGCAGAAGGTGATCCCGGCCAACTCCCCCACCGCGGCGACCTGCGCGGCGGTGAGGTCCAGCGGAATACCCAACTCCTCCAGCACATCCGCGGCACCACAGGCCGACGAGGCCGCGCGGTTGCCGTGCTTGAGCACCTTCGCCCCGGCACCGGCCGCGACGATCGCCGACATGGTGGAAATGTTCACAGTGTGCGCTTGGTCACCACCGGTACCGACGACGTCGAGCGTGCGGCCCGGTACCTCGATCCGGGTGGCGAACTCGCGCATGGTGGCGACCAGGCCCTCGACCTCGGTCACCGTCTCGCCCTTGGAGCGCAGCGCGATCACGAATCCGGCCAGCTGGGCCGGGGAGGCCGCGCCGGACAGGATCTGCTCCATCGCCCAGGCGGTCGCCGAGGCATCGAGGTCCTCGTGCCGGAGCAACGGGTTCAGTACCTGCGGCCAGGTCAGTGCCCGACCGGCGGGCGCAGTACCGGCGGTGGTTCCCTGCGGGGCGGTCATGCCGGCGCGATCAGGTCGTCGCGGGCAGCGTGGCGACGCGCTGCCGGAGCAGGTCGCCGGCCGCCTCGGCCAGCCGCACCGGGTCGATCGGGTGCGAGACGGCCGCCTCGGCCCGGGACCAGGTGGCCAGCCACGCGTCCTGCGGGCGGCCGATGATCACCAGGATCGGGCCGCAGCGGAAGATCTCGTCCTTCAACTGCCGGGCGATCCCGAGCCCACCGGCGGGAACGGCCTCGCCGTCCAGGATGGCCAGGTCGACACCGCCCGCGTCCATCTGCTTGATCACGGCCGGCTCGGTGGCGCACTCGACGTACTCGATCTCGGGCAGATCGGCCGCCGGCCGCTTGCCCAGTGCCAGCCGGACGGACTCCCGCGTGGTGCGGTCGTCGCTGTAGACCAGCACCTTCAGCGGACGCTCTGAACTCATCGATTCATCCCAAGCTGTGTGTCTGTGACGAGTGGACATCGCGAATGCTACCGGGGCGGCTGCCCGGTCCTGCGCGCCTGCTCCTCCAACCGGTCCAGCCGGCGGTCTTCCCGCCTCGCCTCACGCTGCGACTGCCGCACCCACTGAACGAACAGGACGCCGAAGAAGATCAGGCCGACGATGTCGCCCGACCCCCAGAGCAAACCGCCCGCGATGTACTGGTCACGCAGCGGTGACGGCGGCCACGGGCGAGCGAAGGCGGTGTACCAGTCCTCGGCGATCAACTTGCTCGCCGACATGATCGTGATCCCGAGGAAGGCGTGGAACGGCAGCGTCAGAAAGGTCAGCATCAGCCGGAACGGGTAGATCACCCGGCCGGGGACGGGATCGAGGCCGAGCAGCGGCCAGAAGAACAGCGCCCCCACCGCGATGAAGTGCACGTGCAGCAGATCGTGGAGCACGGTCGACTGCAGCGTCGCCTCGTACCAGCCGCTGAAGTACAGCGCCCAGGGGCTCAGGACGAACAGGGTGAAGCCGATCATCGGGAAGCAGATCACCTTGGCGAAGCGCGAGTGCAACACGGAGAGCAACCAGCCGCGGGGCTTGCCCGGAAGCGTGCGCAGGGCGAGCGTCACCGGCGCGCCGAGCGCCAGCGCCAGCGGAGTCAGCATCGACAGGATCATGTGCTGAGCCATGTGGACGCTCAGAAGCACCGTGTCGTAGGTGCCGAGCGCCGACTGGGTGGCGATCACGGCGCTGCCCAGGCCCAGTCCCACGAAGGCGAAAGTGCGGGCGCGGGACCACTTGTCACCGCGGGCGCGAAGCCTGTGAACGCCGTACAGATAGAGCGCGCCGACCACCACGATCACTGCCAGTAACACCGGCTCGAAGGTCCACGCGGTCAGCAGACGCAGCGGCGTGAACGGCTCGATCTGGTCGCCGGGTTCGGCGTGGAGGGGAAGCACCTGTCCACAGTAGAAAGATCAAGTCGCCGACATGCATGGGGGTGGGCGTGCTGTCGGATACCCGGACCGACATAATGACCGCGTGGCCACTGCAACCGCGCTCCCAGCGTCCCGTGAACACGGACACCACGACCGTCCCAGCATGGTCAGTGTCGGCACGATCGTCTGGCTCTCGAGCGAACTGATGTTCTTCGCCGCCCTCTTCGCGGCATACTTCACGATCCGGTCGGTGACGACCGCCGCGGCGGCACCAGGGACGGAAACGCTCTGGGCAGCCTCCACGGAGATGCTGAACGTGCCGTTCGCCTCGGTGAACACGTTCATCCTGGTCGCGTCGTCGTTCACCTGCCAGGCGGGCGTCTTCGCCGCCGAGCACGGCAAGGTCGGACGGACCGGCTCGGCCCTGAACATCCGCGGCTGGGGCATGCGCGAGTGGTTCATCCTCACCTACCTGATGGGCGCGGTGTTCATCGCCGGCCAGGTGACGGAGTACGCGACCTTGATCCACGAGGGCGTGACGATCGCGTCGTCGCCGTACGGATCAGTCTTCTACCTGACCACCGGGTTCCACGGTCTGCACGTGACCGGCGGTCTCATCGCTTTCGTGTACGTCCTCGCCAGGACGTACATGGCCCGTAAGTTCACCCACGAACAGGCCGTCTCGGCGATCGTCGTGTCGTACTACTGGCACTTCGTCGACGTGGTCTGGATCGCCCTGTTCGCGACCATCTACCTGCTCAAATGAGTGAGAAGAGACTTTCCTTGTCACCGGCGCGCTTCCTCTCCGCGCGACGACGGCACCGGTCAGCCGGCCTCGTCGTGCTTCTGTTCGGCCTCCTGGCGGTGGGCTCCGCGTACGCCGCGTTCGCCCCTGACAACGCGACGGCGGACACCTCGGCCCAGTCCCAGCAGATCGAAGAGGGCAAGAAGCTCTTCGCGGTCGGCTGTGCCAGCTGCCACGGCCTGAACGCCGAAGGCGGTGGCAACGGCGAGGGCAAGATGGCCGGCCCGTCGCTGATCGGCGTCGGCGCGGCCGCGGTCGACTTCCAGGTCGGTACCGGCCGGATGCCGGCCATGCAGCCCGGCGCGCAGATCCCGCGCAAGACGCCGAGCTACACCCAGGCCGAGATCGAGGCGATGGCGGCGTACGTCGCGTCGCTCGCCCCCGGCCCCGCGGTACCGGCCGAGGAGGCGTACGACGTCAGCAAGGCCACCGACGAGCAGGTCACCCGCGGTGGCGAGCTGTTCCGGACCAACTGCACGGCGTGCCACAACTTCGCCGGCAAGGGCGGCGCGCTGCCGAACGGCCGCTACGCCCCGTCGCTGATGGGTGTCAGCGAGAAGCACATCTACGAGGCCATGCTGACCGGCCCGCAGCAGATGCCGGTCTTCTCAGACCAGGTGCTGCAGCCGGAGGACAAGCGCGACATCATCGCCTACGTCAAGGCGCTGGAGACGCAGAAGGACCCCGGTGGCTTCGGCCTCGGCCGGCTAGGCCCGGTCTCCGAGGGTCTGTGGGGCTGGCTGGTCGGTATCGGCCTGCTGGTCGGCGTAGCGGTCTGGATCGGCGCCAAGGGCGTCAAGGCCAAGGGAGCGAAGGCCGAGTGAACGAGCGAAGCGAGATCACCATCAAGCACAGCAGCCCGCGCTCATCCGCGCCCGGAGCGAAGCGAGGACGGGGATGAGCGAGGACAAGCCGAACCTGCCCGCGGTCGGCGCGGAGCACGGGCCCGAGCACGGCCCAATGCAGGTGGCCGAGCCGATCCCGGACCCGGGCATCGAGCCGCACGAACTGCGGATCACCGATGTCGACCCGAAGGCCGCCGACCGGGTCGAGCGCCAGGTCGCCGGGATGTTCAGCCTGGCGGGCCTGCTCGCCCTGGGCTCCTGCGTCGCGTACTTCGCCATCCCACGCGACTCCGTCGTCACCTTCGGACCGCTCAGCGGCAACGCGAACAACCTCACCATCGGCCTGTGCCTCGGGTTGTCGCTGTTCCTGATCGGTGCCGGCGCGATCCAGTGGGCCAAGAAGCTGATGGTCGACACCGAGATCGCCGAGGACCGGCACCCGGCGTACACGGAGCCGGCCAAGAAGGCCGAGATCATCGACGCCTTCCAGGAGGGCGTGGCAGAGTCCGGCTTCACCCGCCGCAAGCTGATCCGCCGGTCGCTGATCGGTGCGACCGCGATGCTCGGCCTGCCGGCCATCGTGCTGCTGCGGGACCTCGGCCCGTCCCCGGGCCGCAGCCTCTACAACACCATCTGGGCCAAGGGCATCCGGGTGGTGAACGACGTCACGCTGCGCCCGATCAAGCCGTCCGACCTGATCGTCGGCCAGTTGGTCAACGCGGCGCCGGCGAACCTGAACCCGATCCAGGAAGAGAGCCCGGTCGAGTACCAGAACGCCAAGGCCAAGGCCGCGGTGATCATGGTCCGGATCGCCCCCGAGAAGATCCGCACCACCGAGGAGCGGAAGAACTGGGGCATCGACGGGATCCTGTGCTACTCGAAGATCTGCACCCACGTGGGTTGCCCGATCTCGCTGTACGAGCAGACCACGCACCACGTGCTCTGCCCGTGCCACCAGTCGACGTTCGACCTGGCCGACGGCGCCAAGGTGATCTTCGGCCCAGCCGCTCGTCCGCTGCCCCAGCTACCCTTGGCAGTGGACGCAGAGGGCTACATCGTCGCGCAGAGCGGCTTCACCGAGCCGGTCGGCCCGAGCTTCTGGGAACGAGGGTGACATCCAATGTCTGAGAAAGACTTCCCGCCACCGGTCAAGTGGCTCGATGACCGCCTGGGCATCGGCAAGATCGGGAAGAAGAACCTGCGCAAGGTCTTCCCGGACCACTGGTCGTTCATGCTCGGCGAGATCGCGCTCTACAGCTTCATCATCCTGATCCTGACCGGCATCTTCCTGACCTTCTGGTTCAAGCCGTCGATGGCCGAGATCGAGTACCAGGGCTCGTACAGCCTGCTCAAGGGCCTGCACATGTCGGAGGCCTACGCCTCGACGCTGGACATCTCCTTCGACGTCCGCGGCGGGCTGCTGATGCGGCAGATCCACCACTGGGCCGCGATCCTGTTCGTCGCCTCGATGATGGTGCACCTGCTCCGCATCTTCTTCACCGGCGCGTTCCGCAAGCCGCGTGAGCTCAACTGGGTGATCGGCTTCACGATGCTGTTCCTCGGCATCATCGAGGGCTTCATCGGCTACGGCCTCCCCGACGACCTGCTGTCCGGTACGGGTCTACGCATCACCCAGGGCATGATCCAGGCGTCGCCGGTGGTCGGCACCTGGATGAGCTTCTTCATCTTCGGTGGCGAGTTCCCCGGTGACGACATGGTGTCCCGGTTCTTCACCATCCACGTGCTGCTGATCCCCGGCCTGATCCTGGCGCTGGTGACGGCACACCTGTTCCTGGTCGTCTACCACAAGCACACGCAGTACCCGGGTCCCGGCCGGACCAACAACAACGTCGTCGGCTACCCGCTGATGCCGGTGTACATGGCCAAGGCCGGCGGCTTCTTCTTCGTCGTCTTCGGCATCACCGCCCTGATGGGCGCGCTGCTGCAGATCAACCCGGTCTGGCTCTACGGTCCGTACAACCCAGCCGAGGTGACGGCAGGCTCCCAGCCCGACTGGTACATGGGCTGGCTGGAGGGCTCCGTGCGCCTGATGCCGGGATTTGAGTCGGAATTCTGGGGCGTCACGCTCAGCTGGAACCTGCTGATACCGGCGCTGATCATCCCGCCCGCGTTCGTCACGCTGGTGGCCGCGTACCCGTTCATCGAGGGCTGGATCACCGGCGACAAGCGCGAACACCACCTGCTGGACCGGCCGCGCAACCAGCCGACCCGGACCGGTATCGGCGCCGCGTTCATCACCTTCTACGGCCTGCTGTGGATCGGTGGAGGCAACGACCTGATCGCCACCCACTTCGGCGTCTCGCTGAACAACGTCACCTGGTTCCTGCGGATCGCGGTCTTCCTCGGCCCGATCCTCGCGTTCTGGGCGACCCGGCGGATCGCGATCTCGCTGCAGCGCGCCGACAACGAGCGGCTCCTGCACGGTCTGGAGTCCGGCATCATCGTCCGGACCCCGGAAGGTTCGTACTACGAGAAGCACACCCCGATCTCGAAGTACGAGGCGTACGAGCTCACCGCCCGGGACCGCATGTTGCCGCTGGAAATCGGTCCTGAGACCGACGACAACGGCGTCCGCGCCCCGCGCCGCGCTCTGAACAAGCTCCGCGCCAAGCTGTCGGACTTCTACTTCGCCGACGCGGTGCAGAAGCCGACGACGGAGGAGATCCAGGAAGCCCACGCCCACGCGTCCCACGACGAGCACCCGCAAGTCGAAGGCGCCACCGGCACGGTAGAACTCGACGAAGAAACAGCCCGCGAGGTAACCCGCCACTGAGGCGACTCCCCCGCGCAACGAAAGAGGCCCCGGCTACCTGCCGGGGCCTCTTTCGTTGCGCTACGCCTTCGGGGCTAGTCGCAGTAGCCAGACACCGAGGGCTGGGAACTGTTCAAGCGCCGCCGGAAGCCGCTGAGACGCTGCCGGGAGCCGCTGAGACCCCCGTCGGGAGCCGCTGAGACGCCTCTGGAAGCCGCTTGAGTGCGGACGGGCTCGGTGGCGTCTCCCCCGGCCCACAGGTCCTAGAGGCGGCTAGCGGAGGCGGCAAGGTGACCACCACGCAAACGCCCCCACGGCGAGCTCCTACGGAGGAGCCGCGTGGGGGCGTGCGTAGTACCGGAGGACTCAGCTGAGGGCGGAGCCGGCCTTGTAGGCGGCCCAGGTGCCGTTCCAGTCTGTCCAGCCGTTGTTGGGCTCCATCTTGCGGGCGGTGCCCGTGACGATGACCGGGTCGCCGCGGAGGGTCTGGGAGAAGTACCAGGCGCCGTCCTTGAGGCTCATGCCCACGCAGCCATGGCTGACGTTCTCGGTGCCCTGGCTGCCGCTCGACCACGGGGCGCCGTGGATGAACTCACCGGAACTGGTGACGCGCTGGGCCCACTTCACGTCGTGGATGTCGTAGTACTCCGGGTCGCCGGGCTTGATGCCGACCGTACGGGCGTCCATCCGCTTGACCGGGTACTTCTCCATGATCACCTTCACCCCGCTGCGGGTGGTGAAGCCGGACTTGCCGGCGGTGATCGGGATGGTGCGGGCCAGCTTGCCGTTGATGACGACTGACATCGTGTGGCGCTTCACGTCGATCTTGGTGACGACGGACTTGCCGATGTTGAAGTCGATCTTGCGGCTCGCGGCACCCCAGGTGTTGGCTCCCGCGTTGACGCCCTGGATGGCGATGTCGACGGACACCTTGGTGCCGACCGGCCAGTAGTTCTTGGGGCGGTAGTTGACCTGCTTGCTGCTGACCCAGTGCCAGCTGCCCTCGACCGGGACGGAGGTCTTCACCGACAGCCGCTTCTCCACGGCCGCGCGGTCCGTGACGGCGCGGTTCCAGAAGATCAGGATCGGCATCGCCACACCGACGGTCTCGCCGTCGAGCGGCGCCACGGAGGCCTTCAGCTTGTTCGCGGCAGCCAGGGTCCTGAAGGTCGAGCTGATCGGGACCGACTTGCCGTCGCCACCCTCGGCCGTGCCGGTCAGCGTGTACTTCACACCGGGCTTGAGCTGGGGCTCGGAGGTCCACTGGGACTTCTCCTCGTTGAACGAACCCTCGACCTTGTCGCCTTCGGCGTCACGCAGGGTGATGTCCTTCAGTGAACCGGACGACGTGGTGACCGTCACAGGCTTGTCCGGGCGAACCGAGGCAGCACCCTTCGCCGGCACGACCTGAACGTTCGCGGCCGACGGGTCTGCTGAGGGTGTCGAACCGCCGGGAGTGGTGGACGCGCCCGGCGTGGAGTTGCTCTGCGACGAACCGGAGGAGGGCGCTGGGCTCCCCGCCTCGGTGTCGCTGCAGGCGGTGCTGACCAGCAGCAACGCGCAAACCCCCGCCACGGCAAGGCCGTGCTTCCGGACCGAACTACTCGACACCTGAGCTCCCCTGAGAAACGATCTGCCGCCGCACCAAAGCCTAACCGGCCTCGCCGACAACCCACGCACTGCATAAAAACGTCACCAGCACGGCAGGCCGTTCGGCCCGCAGTACTGGTGACGATGGGTACCGCGATTTAGTTCGGTCAGTGCGCGTGATCCCCGCGGTAGTACTCGAAGACCCAGCCACTCAGGGTGACGATGCCGATACCGCTGCCGATGATGAACAGCCACCAGCCGAAGACCAGGCCGAGGACGATCACCGACAGGGTCAGCGCGCACCACAGCGGCCACCACGAGTACGGCGGGAAGAAGCCGAGCTCGCCGGCGCCTTCCACGATCTCGGCTTCCTTGCGGTCCTCCGGCCGGGCGTCCATCCGCCGGCCGGTAGCGCTCAGGTAGAACGCCACCAGCAACGACAGGAAGAACGTCATCACCAGCGCGGTGGTCCCGGTCGGGTCCTCCGACATGATCCAGTAGATCGGCGTCACGATCAGCACGAACACCGTCAGGATGCCGAAGACCCAGGCCTCCGCCTTCATGCCTTACCCTCTCCATCCACGTCGGTGCCGGCGTTCAGGTTGCGCTCGAGATTCTCGACCCGGCCCTGGTCCTCGCCCGCGTCCAGCAGGTTGTCCCGCGGCGCGCCGCTGTCCGGGTACTCCGCCATCGCGATCTCCGGGTGGTGCAGGTCGAAAGCGGGGCTCTCGGACCTGATGCGGGGCAGGCTGACGAAGTTGTGCCGCGGCGGCGGCGAACTCGTCGCCCACTCCAGCGAACGGCCCCAACCCCACGGGTCATCCACACCGACCAGCGGCGCCTTCCGCGACTTGTAGACGTTGTAGAAGAACGGCAGCATCGACAGGCCGAGGACGAAGGCGCCGACGCTGGAGACCTCGTTCAGCGTGGTGAAGCCCTCATTGGCCCCGTACGACGCGTAGCGCCGCGGCATGCCTTCCACACCCAGCCAGTGCTGCACCAGGAACGTGGTGTGGAACCCGATGAACAGCAGCCAGAAATGCAGCTTGCCGAGCTTCTCGTCCAGCATCCGCCCGGTCATCTTGGGCCACCAGAAATAGAAACCCGCGAACATCGCGAACACCACCGTGCCGAACACCACGTAGTGGAAGTGCGCCACCACGAAGTACGAGTCGGACAGCTGGTAGTCCAGGGCCGGGGAGGCCAGGATGACGCCGGTCAGACCGCCGAAGAGGAAGGTGGTCAAGAAGCCCACCGACCACAGCATCGGGGTGTCGAACGACACCGAGCCGCCCCACATCGTGCCGATCCAGTTGAAGAACTTCACCCCGGTGGGCACCGCGATCAGGAACGTCATGAAGGAGAAGAACGGCAGGTTCACCGCGCCCGTGACAAACATGTGGTGCGCCCACACCGCCACCGACAAGACGGCGATCCACAGCGTCGCCGCGACCAGGCCGATGTAGCCGAAGATCGGCTTGCGGCTGAAGACCGGCAGGA